>DATAZS010000533.1:0-6776 GCA_036271915.1 Polyangia bacterium | reverse complement strand
CGCGCATCGGCGGCGTCATGCTGCTCAGCCTGCGCGTGCCCATCCCGCCGCTCGGCGAGCCCGGGCCGCGGCACGAGCGCCTGCCCATCGCGGACTATCCGCCCGCGGTGTCGCGCAACTATTGGTACACGACGGGGATCGAAGCCCGGCGGCAGCGCTGCGAGGAGGGTCAGTGAACCGGCTGCGCGCGTGGCTGGACGCGCCCCAGCCCGTCGAACGCCTCGCGTTGCTGCGCATCCTGCTGCCGCTCGCGATCCTCGGCTTTCTATCGTCGCGCCTCGTGCACGCCGACGCGTGGCTCACGGCGAGCGGCTTTCGCCTGCCCGATCTCGGCGGCGATTGGCGGCAGCCGCTGTACGTGCCCGCGCTGCCCGCGTGGCTCGCGTGGACGATCGCGGCCGCGATCGCGGCGTCGGGGCTCAGCCTCGCGCTCGGCTTCACGACGCGCTCCTCGGCCGTCGTCTTCGCGCTCCTCGTGGCGTTCGTCACGCTCGCCGACCGGCTCGAGGCGTTCACCGTGACCAAGCTCGCGCCCGTGCTCGCGCTCGCGCTCGCCTTCGCGCCGTCGGGCGCGCGCTACGGCGTCGATGCGTGGCGCAAGCGCGCGACGCAACCTTCGGTCGTTACGCACGTCGCGGGCGGGCCGATCCGTTTCTTCCAGCTGTTCCTCGTCACGATGTATTCGGCGTCGGGCATCGCGAAGGCGCGCGGCGATTGGCTCACGACGCAGGTGCTGTGGACGCACCTGCACGACGAGTATCAGACGCGCGTCGCATGGCTCGTCATGCGCGCGCTGCCGGGCTGGACGTGGTGGTTCCAGCAAGGGCTCGTGCTGACGTTCGAGGTCGGCGCGCCGCTGTGGTTCGCGCTGCGCTGGACGCGGCGGCCCGCGCTCGTCGTCGGGCTCGGCATGCACGCCATGATCGGCCTCATGTTCGGCCCCGTCGTGTGGTTCGCGATCCTCATGGCGTCGATCTTGATCGCGTGCTTCCTGCCCGAGCCGCTGCTGCTGCGGGTGTTCCGCGCCTCGCCGCGCGCATGAACTGCCGTATGCTGCCGCCGTGCCTCGCGTCGTCCTGATCTACGCGCACCCCTATCCCGACCGCTCGCGCGCGAATCGCGTGCTGCTCGCGGCCGTGCATGAGCTGCCCGACCTCGAGGTGCGCAGCCTCTATGACCTCTACCCCGACTTCGCGATCGACGTCGACGCCGAGCGCGAGGCGCTCGGGCGCGCCGACGTCGTCGTGTGGCAGAGCCCGTTCTATTGGTACGGCATGCCGTCGCTGCTGCACCTGTGGATCGAGAAGGTCCTCGGCCACGGGTGGGCCTACGGCGCGGGCGGAACGGCCCTGCGCGGCAAGACGGCGCTGTGGGCCACGACGACGGGGGCGCCCGCCACGGCGTACGCGGCGGGCGAGATGCACGGGCACCCGTTCGCGGCGTTCGAGCCGGCCGTCTCGCAGACGGCGCGGTTTTGCGGCATGCGCTGGGCGGGGCCGACCTTCGTCGTTCACGGCGCGCACCGCCTGAGTGACGACGAGCTCGGCGCGGCGGCGCGCGACTATCGCGCGCGCCTCGAGCGCCTCGTGACGCCGCAGCCTTCACGCGCGGAGGTGTCGCATGCCTGAGCACGGCTTGTTGTTCGAGATCATGGTCTACCTAGGCGCGGCCGTCGTGTTCGTGCCGCTCGCGAGCCGCTTCAAGCTCGGCTCCGTGCTCGGCTACCTCATCGCGGGCTGCGCCATTGGCCCCTTCGGCTTCGGCCTCGAGCGCGACGTGAAAGAGATCATGCACTTCGCCGAGTTCGGCGTCGTGCTCATGCTGTTCCTCATCGGGCTCGAGCTCGAGCCCAAGCGCCTGCTCGCCATGCGACGCGCCGTCTTCGGCGGCGGCGCGCTGCAGATGGCCGCGTGCGGACTCTTGCTCGCCGTCGGCGGCGTCGCCGTGGGCCTGCCTTGGAAGGGCGCCCTCGTCACGGGCTTCGCGCTCGCGCTGTCGTCGACGGCGATCGCGATCCAGACCATGCGCGAGCGCAACATGCTGACGGCGCCCACGGGCGTGACGGCGTTCGCCGTGCTGCTGTTCCAAGACATCGCCGCGATCCCGCTCATCGCGATCGTGCCGCTGCTCGCGCCGTCTTCCGGACCGAGCGGCGGCTGGACGGGGGCGCTCCGGGTCGTCGGCGCCGTCACGGCCGTCGTCGTGCTGGGCCGCTACCTCACGCGGCCGCTGCTGCGCATCGTCGCGCGCACGGGCCTGCGCGAGGTGTTCACGGGGTTCTCGCTGCTGCTCGTCGTCGGCATCGCGCAGATCATGGCGGCGGCGGGCGTCTCGATGGCGCTGGGCGCGTTCCTCGCGGGCGTGCTGCTCGCGGGCTCCGAGTACCGCCACGCGCTCGAGACCGACATCGAGCCGTTCAAGGGCCTGCTCATGGGCCTGTTCTTCATCGCCGTCGGCATGTCGATCGACTTCGGTCTCGTCGCGAGCCGGCCGCTCCTCATCGTGGGGCTCGTCGTCGGACTGCTCGTCATCAAGACGCTCGCCCTGCGCGCGATCGGGCGCGCGCTCGGCGTCGCGCAGGGTGAGCGCTGGCTGCTCGCGGCGCTGCTGGGCCAGGGCGGCGAGTTCGCCTTCGTCGTCTTCGGCGTCGCGGGAGAGGCGCAGCTCTTACCGGGCGACTGGGACGCGCTGCTCACGCTCGTCGTCGCGTTGTCGATGGCGCTCACGCCGTTCCTGCTGCTCGCGCACGACCGGCTGCTGCGCGCGCGCGGCGAGGCGCGCCCCGCGGACGTCGTCGAGAGCACGGGCGCGCCCGTCATCATCGCGGGCTTCGGGCGCTTCGGGCAGATCGTGGGCCGCCTGCTCTTCGCGTCGGGGCTGCGCGCCACCGTGCTCGATCACGATCCCGATCAGATCGACGTCATGCGCAAGTTTGGGTTCCGCGTGTTCTACGGCGACGCGACCCGCCTCGATCTGCTGCACGCCGCGGGCGCCGCGCACGCCAAGCTGCTCGTGCTCGCGATCGACGACCCGCAGGCGAGCGTGCGGCTGGCCGAGGTCGTGCGCCAGAACTTCCCGAACCTGAAGATCGTCGCGCGCGCGCGCAACATCAGCCACTGGGTCGCGCTGCGCAAGAGCGGCGTCGAGGCCGTCGAGCGCGAGACCTTCGAGTCGGCGCTGCGCAGCGGGCGTCAGGCGCTCGAGCGGCTCGGCGTGTCGCGCTACGAGGCGCGCGAGCGCGCCGACCGGTTTCGCCTGAAGAACGTCAGCGTGCTCGAGGAGCTCATGCCGCACTTCGAGGACGAGTCGGCGCGGCTGTCGTCGGCGCAAGCGGCGCGCGAGCAGCTCGCCTCGCAGTTCGCCGAGGACAAGGCCGCCCTCGATCGCTCGGTCGGGACCTCGTGGTCGGCCGAGGCCGAGAAGGCGCGCGACAGAGAACCCGCGCGCGGCGAGTGAGCTATTCGGTCTCGGCGGCGTGCGCGCCACGCAGCGCGCGCCGCATGTCCTCGGGCAGGTGCGACTGGTCGAGGATGACCTTCTGATAGTGCACGGCCTTGATCGCGGCGACGGGCACCGTGAACTCGCCCGCGTTCTCGACGTAGACGACGATCTCAGGGCGGTGGCCGGCGAGATCGCGCACGGCGCCGACCTCTTCGCCGCCGTCCTTGAGGAACACCTGGAACCCCACCGCGATCTGACCCTTGAGTGCGCTCATGCCGGGAGCATTCACCGCGCGGCCGCGTTCGTCCAGGCCGATCGGGCTCAGTGCTTGCCGGGCTTGTTCAAGATGCGCTCCATCTCGTCCATGGTGGCGTTCATCTCGGCGATCGCGGCGTTGAACGGCGCCGACGTCGTCATGTCGACGCCCGCCTCCTTCAACAGATCGATGGCGTACTTCGAGCTGCCAGACGACAGCATCTTCAGATAGGCGTCGCGACGAGCCGTTTTGCCCTGGGCGGCCTCTTCGCGCACGGCGCGCGCGAGCGACGTCGAGGCGACCATGCTCGTCGCGTATTGGTAGACGTAAAAGTTGTAATAGAAGTGCGGCACGTAGGCCCACTCGATCGCGAGGAGGTCGTCGACCTGACAGACGTGCTTGTCGTGACCGTAGTACTCACGCGCGATCTTGAGGTACAGCGCCGACAGGTTCTCGCCCGTGAGCGGCTCGCCGCGCTCGGCTTGCTCGTGGAACGCGAGCTCGAACTCCGCGAACTGCGTCTGCCGGAACAGCGTCGTGCGCAGGCCGTCGAGCAGCGTGCCCAGCAGGAACAACCGCGTGGCGTCGTCCTTCGCGTGATCGAGCATGTAGTGGATGAGCAGGTTCTCGTTGAACGTCGACGCGACCTCGGCCACGAAGATCGGATAGTCGGCCGTCGGGTACGGCTGCGCGGCGTACGACAGGAACGTGTGCATCGAGTGCCCCGACTCGTGCGCGAGCGTCGTGAGATCCTCGTAGCGGCCGTTGAAGTTCAGCAGCTGATACGGGTGCACGCCGTACACGCCCGTCGAGTACGCGCCCGAGCGCTTGCCCGTCGACGGCAGGTAATCGGTCCACCCGCTCGAGAAGCCCTTGTACAGCGCCTCCGTGTAGTCCTTGCCCAGCGGCGCGAGCGCGTCGAGCGTGATGGCGCGCGCCTCGTCGGGCGCAAAGTGCATGTCGACGCTCGCGACGAGCGGCACGTACAGATCCTGATAACGAAGCACGTCGACGCCCAGCATGCGCTTTCGCAGCGCGAGGTAGCGGTGCAGCGTCGGCAGGCTGCGGTGCACGTCGCCCAGCAGCTGCTTGTACACGGCGGGCGGGATGTTGTCCTGGAACAGCGCCGCGTCGAGCGACGAGTCGAAGTGGCGCACGCGCATCTCGAACAGGTGCGCCTTCACCGAAGCCGCCAGCGTCGCGCCCATCGTGCGCTCGTACGTCTTGAGCGCGCCGAAGAACGCCGCGAACACCTTGTCGCGATCGGCGCGGTTGCGATCCTGCCGCTGCAGCGAGTACGCCGCCGGGTCGAGCCGCACCGACGCGCCGTTCGACAGCTTGACCGTCGGGTACGGCAGATCGGCGTTCGACAGCACGCCGTGCACCTCGCCGCCCGCGCGCTCGAGCTCACCCGCCTCCGACGTGATCTTCTCCTCGGCCGCGCCCAGCGTGTGCGCCTTGCGGCGCAGCGTCTCCTGCAGGTACACGCGATACGGTCCGAGCTTCGGCTCGTCGGCGAGGAACTTCGTCACCTTCGCCGTCGGCAGCGTGAGGATCTCGGGCCGCACCCACGAGCACGCCGACGAGAACGCCGTCGCGAGCTCCTCGGCCGACTGCTTCATCTCGCGCGGGCGCGCCGCGCGCACGTCTTCGTCAGACAAGCTGTTGGCGTACACGGCCAGGCGCGACAGATCGCGATCGAGATCGAACATCGTCTGCAGCGTCGCGAGCATCTCCTTCGGCGACTTGCCGAGGTGCCCGCGGTGCTTCGCGAGCTCGGGCAGCCGGTGGCTCACGTCGTCCTTGGCCTTCGTCCACGCCGCCTCTGACGGATAGAGATCAGCCAGGTTCCATTTGTATTTGTCGGGGACGTCCTTGCGCTCCCCCGCCGCGGCGGACGCTGCTGTCATCGTGATGATCCCGAGTGCAAAGAGAGCCAGGCGTGTACGGCCCATGAGGTGCGCACCATAGCGCAAAATGATGCTAGATCGCTGGGCATGGGCGACGGTCAGTCTCGGGCGGGGGTCCCCGCGGTGTCACGCGACGAGCTGCGGGCCATGCGCGCGAGCGGCCCGCCGTTCAAGCTCGTCATGGCGTCGAGCGACTTCGGATTTCGCGCGAAGCACATCCCGGGGTCGATCCACCTCGGCCCGCACGGCGGCCACGTCGAAGGGCTCGGGAAGGACGACGACATCGTCGTGTACTGCTCGAATCTCGACTGCAACGCCAGCATCTCCGCGATCGCGCACCTGCGCGAGCAGGGCTACCGCAACCTGCGCCACTACGCGGGCGGCTTGATCGACTGGGAGGCCGCGGGCCTGCCCGTCGAGGGTGACTGGGCGGTCGCGCCGACGGGCACATCGTGAGGAGATCCCGTGGCTGATTCGCCCGAGCGTCGCGATCGCATGTTCCCCACGCTGACGGAGGCGCAGATCGAGCGCGTCGCCAACGTCGGCGTGCGCCGCAAGTTCGCGGCTGGCGACGTCGTCTTCGAGGTCGGCGATCGCGCGACCGCCTTCTTCGTCGTGCTCGCGGGCGAGCTCGAGATCCTGCGCCCGCTCGTGCGCGGCGAGGAGCGCGTCGTGCTGCACGGACGCGGCGAGTTCACGGGCGAGATCAACATGCTGTCGGGCCGCCGCGCGCTCGTGCGCGGGCGCATGGCGAGCGCGGGTGAGCTCATCGTCGTCGACCGGGAGCACCTGCGCCTGCTCGTGCAGCGCGACGCCGAGCTCTCCGAGATCCTCATGCGCGCCTTCATTTTACGGCGCGTGGGCCTCGTCGCGCAGGGCGGCGGGCCGCTCGTGCTCGTGGGCTCGCTCCACTCGGCGGCCACGATGAAGCTGCGCGAGTTCCTCACGCGCAACGCGCAGCCGTTCACGTACGAGGACGTCGACGCGGATCCCGCCGTGCAAGAGATGCTCGATCGGTTTCAGATCGGCGTCGACGAGGTGCCGGTCGTCATCTGCGCGGCCGGCAAGGTCTTCAAGAACCCGACCGTCGAGAGCCTCGCGCGCGAGCTCGGCCTCAACACGGCGCTCGACGCCGACGTCGTGCGCGACGTCGTCATCGTGGGCGCCGG
>DATAZS010000532.1:0-1606 GCA_036271915.1 Polyangia bacterium | reverse complement strand
TGGGAAATGCCGAGGCCACGAAGACGCGGATCTTGGCGGCGGCGTTCGCCGAGTTCGCCGCCCACGGAGTAGCGGGCGCTCGGGTAGACCGCATCGCCGCGCAGGCCGGCTGCAACAAGAACCTCATCTACGTCTACTTTTCCGACAAGGAACAGCTCTTCACGACGGTCTTGTACGCGCAGCTCGAGCACGTCCACCGGACTTTGCCCTTCGCGCCCGACGACGTTCCGGGATATGCGACCCGCATCTTCGAGTACGCCACGGCCAACCCCGATGTCATGCGACTGCTCGCCTGGGCGGGCCTGGAGCGCAAGACGGAAGGGGTCGTGCGACGTCGTCCGCGCTTCGACGAGAAGGTCGTGGCCATGCGCAAGCTGCAAGCCGACGGTTCGCTCGGCGATCTCATTCCGCCGCAACCTCTGTTGACGATGGCGACGGCGATCGCGACGGCCTGGAGCGCGGCCAACCCCTTCGGCTCATTGCTCGATCCAATCACCGCCAAGAACCCGTCTCGGCTTCGCAGCTTGGTCCACGCCGTCGTAGAGCTGCTCGCGACCGCGAACGCGAGCGACGGCGATCGCGCGTCCAAGGCGCCCAAGCGCAGGCGCGCTCCTCAAGGCGCGCAGTGAGCTCCGTCGACAAGGGCGCGTCGCAGCGACACGCTATTTCCTTTGGGCCTTTCTCCTTGTACGCGCGCGAGCGCCGGCTCGAACGCGACGGCCGGATCGTCAAGCTAGGCAGCCGCGCGCTCGAAATCCTCATGATCTTGACGGCGCGTGCCGGCGACGTCATCAGCAAGGAGGAGCTCACCTCGCTCGTCTGGCCCGACATCGCCGTCGAAGAGAGCGGGCTCCGCGTCCACGTGGCGGCGCTGCGCAAGGCATTGGGCGACGGACGTCAGGGAGCGCGATATGTCGCGAACGTGCCTGGACGCGGCTACTCGTTCGTCGCGCCCGTCGAAGGCATCGCCTCCGTGTCGATGGCGGCGCCGAGCACGCCCGCGCGCGGCCGCGACCTTCCGTCACGACTCGAGTGGATCGTCGGACGCGACGCGACCATCCGCGAGGTGGCCGAGCAGCTCGCGGCGCGCCGCTTCGTCAACGTCGTGGGACCGGGCGGCATGGGCAAGACGACGGTCGCGATCGCGGTCGCCCACTCGCTGCTCGACGAGTTCCGCGACGACGTGTGCTTCGTGGACCTGGGCGCGGTGAACAGCCCGGCCCAAGTGGGGACCAGCATCGCGTCGTCGCTCGGAATGGGCCCCGTGGCCGGCGACGTCGTGCAGGGCTTGGTCGGGTTCTTGAGTGGACGGCGGATGCTGCTGGTGTTGGACAGCTGCGAGCACGTCGTGGATGCGCTGGCGCCGCTGGCAGAGCGTCTCGTTAGCCGTGCCGGGACGCTCCATCTGCTCGCGACGAGCCGAGAGCCGCTGCGCGTGCAGGGAGAGCACGTTCACCGAATGGCGCCGCTCGAAGTACCGCCGGAGCAGACGGATGGCGTCACGGCGTCGACGGCACTCACGTTCTCGGCGGTGAAGCTCTTCGTCGAACGCGCCCAAGCCGGCGGCGCCCGGTTCTCGGTCACGGACGAGGACGCGAGGGTCATC
>DATAZS010000531.1:0-5394 GCA_036271915.1 Polyangia bacterium | reverse complement strand
GCCGAGAGCGTCGAGCGTGGCAGCGCGCGCCGCGCACCGACGGTCGACGCGGGGGTCGAGCGTACGGCGGCGGGGACGCGCGTCATGGTGTGCCTGTCGTCGGCGTCGCCGCGCGGCGGGACGCTCGTGCGCAAGGGCTCGCGCCTCGCGGGGCGGCTCAGCGGCGACTGGTTCGTCGTGTTCGTCGAGACGCCCAAGGAGGCGCCCGATCGCATCGAGGCCGAGGCGCAGCGTCACCTCATGACGAACACGGATCTCGCGCGCGAGCTCGGCGCCGAGGTCGTGCACCTGCGCGCGCCCGAGCCCGTGGTCGCGATCCTCGAGTTCGCGCGCTCGCACAGCGTGGGGCACATCGTCGTCGGGCGTTCGTATCAGGCGTCGTGGCGGCAGGTGCTCGGGCGCTCCGTGCCCATGCGCCTCGTGCGCGAGGGCAGCGGCCTCGACGTGCACGTCGTCTCGACGGAGGAGGAGGTGAGCGCGTGACGGTGCGGGCGAAGCTGCTGCTCGCGCAAGCGCCGCTCGCGCTCGCGCTCGTGCTGCTCGGCCTGTTCTCGGGCGCCGTGACGACGCGCCTCGGGCAGCAGTCGCGCCTCATCCTCGCCGACAACTACCGCAGCGTCCTCGCCGCCGAGCGTATGAAGGAGGCGCTCGATCGCCTCAACAGCAGCGCGCTCGCGCGCCTCGCCGGTCACCCCGACGCGACGGCGGACGAGACCGCGTCGAACCGCCGCAAGTTCGAGGACGAGCTCGCGACGCAGGAGGCGAACATCACCGAGTCTGGTGAGGGCGCCGTGACGCACCGGCTGCGCGCCGCTTGGGACGACTACGCGCGCACGGTCGCCGAGTCCGAGCGCGGCGACGGAGCTCGCCCTGACGCGGCCTACTTCGCGCGGCTCAGGAGGACCTTCGCCGTTGTGGGCGGCCTCGCCGATCAGGTCCTCACGATCAACCAGGACGCCATGGTGCGGAAGGTCGATCGCGCCGAGCGCCGCGCGGCCGAGTTCGAGACGCTCGTCGTCGTCGCCGTCGTGCTCGCGCTCGCGCTCGGCGTGCTCGCTTCGACGTGGCTCACGACGCGCATCCTGCGGCCGCTCGGCGTCGTGACGGCCGCCGTGCGCCGGTTCGGCGAGAATGATCTGCGCGCGCGCGCCGTCGTCGGCGGCAAGGACGAGATCGCGGCCGTCGCCGCCGAGTTCAACCGCATGGCCGACGGCCTCGAGCGCTACCGGCAGAGCTCGCTCGGCGAGCTGCTGCAGGCGCAGCAGGCCGCGCAGGCCGCCATCGAGAGCCTGCCCGATCCCGTGTTGCTGCTCGACGCCAACGGTCACCTGTCAGGCGTCAACGACGCGGCGACGCGCTTGCTCTCGATCGATCCCGATCGCCCCGCGGCAGAGGTCTACGCGCACGCCGACCCGGGCGTGAGCGCGACCGTCGAGCGTTTGCGCGCCCACGTGCTCGGCGGCAAGGGCCCGTACGTGCCCAAGGGCTTTGAGGAGGCCGTGCGCGTCGCGACGGCCGCCGCGGGCGAGCGCATCCTGGTGCCGCGCGCGGCGCCCATCTACAGCGAGGCGGGCGCCGTCACGGGCGCCGCCATCGTGTTGCAGGACTCGACGCGCCTGTTCCGCTTCGACGAGCTCAAGAACGATCTGGTCGCGACCGTCGCGCACGAGTTCCGCACGCCGCTGACGTCGCTGCGCATGGCGCTGCACCTCTGCACGGACGGTGTCGTGGGCCCGCTCACGGAGAAGCAGTCCGATCTGCTCTTCGCGGCGCGCGACGATTGCGAGCGCCTGCAGGTCATCGTCGACGAGCTGCTCAACCTGTCACGCCTCGAGTCGGGACAGATCGATCTCCACCGGCGCCGCGTCGATCCCGAGACGCTCGCGAGCGGCGCGCTCGACGTGCACAAGGCCGCCGCCGAGCAGGCCGGTATCGCGCTCGCGGCCGAGGTCCCGCCCGGGCTGCCCGACGTCTTCGTCGATCCCGATCGCCTCGCGCTCGTGTTCACGAACCTGCTCGGCAACGCGATCCGCTTCGCGCCCGCGGGCAGCCGCATCGTCGTGCGCGCGAAGGCCGAGCGTCCCGCCGAGACGCTGCGCGGACACAAGGTCGTCGACGCGCCCGAGGTGCGCTTCGAGGTTCAAGACCAGGGTCCCGGCATCCCCAAGGAGCACCAGGCGGAGCTGTTCGAGAAGTTCTTCCGCGTGCCGGGCAGCCCCGCGGGCGGCTCCGGGCTCGGCCTCTTCATCGCGAAGGGCCTCGTGCAGGCGCACGGGGGAAGGATCGGCGTCGACAGCGCGCCCGGCGGCGGCGCGACGTTCTGGTTCACGGTGCCCGCGGCGCCGAACACTTAGGGAGGCCGTGCGACGGCTGTCTGTCGCGCCAACTTGTTGACGCGCTGCCTCTCAATCGGCTCGTGGGCCTGTAAGCCACCTCAAGATCGACGATAGCCCCTCCGAGGTGATCGTCGTGGCTGCACCTCGTCATCTCGCTGCGCTCGACGAAGACTATTCGACCGAGCCCCAGTCCTCGCCGCGCGAGGCGCGCGTTCCGAACGTCGAGCCACGGCCGGCTCCGGTCGCCGCGCGTGTCATTCGGCTCGAGCCGCCCGTCGTCGCAGTCTCGCCGCTCTCGGCCGCGCAGATTCGCTGCACCTCGCTCACGATGGGCGACGCGCTTCGGGAGCTCGAGACGATCTGGCGCGACCTGTCCGCCCACATCGCCCACTCGTCACCGTTCCTGTCGTGGGACTTCTCCTACGAATGGTGGCGGCACTTCGTGCGCAACGCCGCCGGATCGGCGACCGGCTATTTCGAGATCGTCGTGGGCACTGATCCACAGGGTCGCGTCGTCGCGATCGCTCCGTTTTACGCCGAGCGCACGATGGGCAACGAGCGGTTCGGCATCACGCTGCAGCCCTTCGGGCGCGGTCACGCCATCCGGACGATGACGGACGAGCCGGTCGCCCTGTACCGCGCAGGCTGCGAGGCCGCCGCGGAGAGCGCCGTCAAGACCTACATCGCTTCGCGATGTGCCTCGTCGTCGTGGGACATCGCCGTCGTGCGTGGCGTTCGCTCGACCGCGGAAGACGGCCGTCGCTTCTCCCTGGGTGACGCCGTTGGGCTCGTACAGTCCAGCAGCACGATCGAGGGCACGATGTCCGTCTCGCTCGCGCCCTGGGACCGCTTCAAGGACCGGCTTTCGAAGTCGATGAGGGACAACCTCGCCTACTACCCGCGCAAGCTGTCACGCGAGGTGGGCGATTGGCGCCTCGTGACCGCGCGGACGTCGGACGAGATCGCGCAAGCCGTCGAAGCGCTCATCGACCTGCACCGAAGCCGCAGCCGCTCGAACAGAGGCATCCCGCACGCCGACCACATCGCCGGCAATGTCGAGGCGGGCTTCTTGCGCGCGTGGATGCAAAGGATGGCGGAGCGCCGTCAGGCCTCGATCGTGATGCTGGAGATCCGCGGCGCGGTCGTCGCCGCGCAGGCCTTCCTCGAGGCGCCCGGCTGTGTCTCGGTCTACTACTCGGGTTACGACGAGCACTGGTACGACTACAGTCCGCTCACGATCATCACGGCTGAGATGATCAAGAACGCCGCCGCGCGCGACGTGGGCCGCATGGATTTTCCTCCGGGAACGACGCCGTGGAAGTGTCGCTGGGGCACCGAGCGGCCACAGAGCACGACCGAGACCTCGTTCTACTCGCTGCGACCGGGCGCTCTGGCGCGCGGCGTGATGCGCCGCCTGCACCAGCGCCTTCAAGAGCGCACGTAGCGCGCGGCGCGCGCGATCTGCGTCCGCGGCCGACGCGTTCGCTATTCGGCGAGGATCTTCGCGAACACGAGGACGAGTAGCATGAGCCCGCCGAGCGACGCCGCGATGAAGACACCTTGCCGGACGCGGCGCTGGTGCGCGTTGCTCCGCAGGTCTCCGAAGTTGTCGTAGCTGGAGCGCCGGCTCGCTTGATTCTTCGCGCGCGCCGCCAGCATTGGTTCTGAGCTCATCGCCATCGTCTACCGTTCAAACGTTCGGTGACTTCTTCGTCAGGGCGAAATCGATCCTTGAGCCGGCGTCGGACCGCCTGAGTCGTTCACATTTTCGTGAACGTGAAGTTGTCGGCGTTGAAGCGCCCGACCTGGGTCAGGGTCAGCAGATAGGTGCCCGCCGTCGGGAACGTCACGGTCGCGATGGCGTCTCGTTGCGCCCAGCAGTGGTAGTACTCGCCGCCGCCGCAGTTGCTCGGGTTCGTCACGGCGAGCGTCAGGTTGCCGGTCGTGATCGTCGCGCTGAACGAGAGGTTCACGCCGCCCCCTTGCGGGACGGCCATGAAGCCGCCCACGACGTACGTGCCGGCCTCGACGACGCGGACCGTGTACTTCGTCCACTCGCCGGCCACGCTGTAACAAAGGTACGTGTCGTCGGCAGGCGCGAACGTCGTCGCGCTCGTCTTGTCGGGCTTGTTGGGGTTCATGCGGCAGACGCCGACGTTGTCGTCGCACGCGGCGCCGCTGCAGATCTTCGCGGTCGACGGGAGGGGTGATCGGTAAGGAGCGGAGCCCCCGGGATACCAATCACCCGTCGTCGTGCCGGAGGCGCAGTTGCCCATGTCGTGGCACCACGCGACGCCGGCGCCGCCGCGATCGTAGTCGGCGGCGTTGATGCGGCCGGGGATCTGGAGCGTCGTGAAGGGCGTTCCCTTGTAGCCGGCTGGCAAGAAGCTCGGCCCCGTCGGACCGTCGCTCGTCGAGGCCGCGTCCGTGGGCGTGTGGGCGTCGACGCCCGCGTCGTTCGATCCGCCCGCGCCAGCGCCGCCCGCGGCGCCGGCCGAACCGTTCGCGCCGGCCGAACCGCTGGCGCCGGCCGAACCGCTGGCGCCGGCCGAACCGCTCGCGCCGGCCGAACCGCTCGCGCCCGCTGACCCGCTCGCGCCTGCCGTGCCGCCGGTTCCCGGTTTGTCTGGGCTTCCGCAGCCTGCGACGACGAGCGCGATCGAAAGAGCGGCGAGGGTGGCGTGTCGATCCATGCGCGCATCGTACAGGCATGGCGTGGCGAGGTGATGCATTGCGATCGCAGGTCTCGCGGCACGGCGTTCGCGCGGCGGCGGTTCTACGCACGGGGTGTCAGTAGACGCACACGGCGCGTCGCCCACTCATGGCGCGTACTCTTTTCAGCCGTATGATGCGCCCGAAGTCATGAAGGCCGCGCAGGCAGGACATTTATTCGCGCTCGTGGCGTGGCTGTCGAAACGGGAGAAGCGATGACCCAAGATTCGAAGATCGTTCGTGCGTCCCTCATCCCCACCGTCGTCGAGCAGACCCACAAGGGCGAGCGCGGCTGGGACGTGTTCTCGCGGCTGCTCAAGGATCGCATCGTGTTCCTGGGCAGCGA
>DATAZS010000530.1:0-2639 GCA_036271915.1 Polyangia bacterium | reverse complement strand
CGTCCTCGGGGCACGCGACGACGCACAGGCCGCAGGCGCGGCACGCGTCGAGCTTGGGCGTGAACGCGGTCTTCATGCCGTGCACGCGCACCTTGAAGCGCGCGAGCAGCGGCAGCGCGCGGTGGTCCTCGGCGGACATGCGCCCGACCTCGAACACGCCGTAGGGACACACGGCGACGCAGTCGCCCTTGCCCTCGCAGCGCGCGCGATCGACGACGGGGCGCCACGTGCCGGGCGCGGCGTCGCACTTTTCGCCGGGACGCGCGGGATCGCGCGCCGCGCGCTTGGCCTTCGCGGGATCGCGGCTCGGAGGCGCCTCGTTCGCCATGACGCTCACTCGCCCTGCGCGTCGGGATCTTCGTCGGCCAGCAGGCGATAGAGCGCCTTGCGCGCCTGCGAGAGGATCTTGCGCGCCTCGCCGATCTGCGCGGCCGAGCCGGTCTGGGCGACCTGGATCGCGGCGGCGCCCACGTGTTTCATGAGGTGGAACATCTCGGGGATGTCGCTGCCGGCCGAGTCGCTGACCGACTCCCAGGGCGCTTCGTTCTCGTCGGTCTGCGCCGTTGCTTCTTTGCGGCCCTTGTCGGTGAGCGCGAACGTGCGCCCGCTGCCCGCCGTGTCGGCCGCGATGAGGCCCTCGTCCTCGAGTTGCTGGAGCGCGGGGTAGACGGCGCCGGGGCTCGGCCGCCACACGCCGCGGCTGCGCTGCTCGAGCTCCTGCATGATCTGGTAGCCGTTGCGCGACTGCTCGGCGAGCAGCACGAGGATGGCGCTGCGGATGTCGCCCCGGCGCGCGCGCGGGCCGCGACGGAAGAGGTTGAAGAAGCCGAGCGGTCCGGGCGGGAAGCCGCCGGGAGGTCCGCCGAAGCCGAACGGGCCGCCGCCGCGTCCAGGTCCGGGCGCGCCGCGCTCGCGTCCGCCGCGCCGTCCGCCGCCGCGTCCCGTGAGGTCGAAGGGCTCGCCGCCGTCGCGGTCGAAAGGGTTCCAGTGATGATGGTGGTGGTGCATGTGTTTCTCCTGATCGTCTGATCGTCGTCGTCTGTCTGTGACGACTCTAGATACAGATTAGATATATCTATATCGACCAATGTGCAATCGACGGTTTCGGGTCCGTCGTCGCGCGCCGTCGCCGTCGCCTCAGAAACCTGACGGCGCGCGCGCGGCGGACGAGAAAAGAGCAGCATCGTCGTGGGGGTGGAGGTGGCGCACGGCTTGCTCGAAGGGGCGGGCATGTCGCTCAATCGCGCAATGACCGGAGCTGCTCGCTGGATTCTTCTCGTCTCTGTCGTCGGTTGCGGCTCGGTGTCTTTGAGCCCAGACGGCGGCGCGAAGCCCATCGGTGCGGGCAGCGCGGGCGCGAACGGAGACGCGGGTCCAGGCAGCGCGGGCGCGAGCGGCAGCGCGGGCGTCACGGGCAGCGCGGGCGCGAGCGGCAGCGCGGGCGCGAGCGGCAGCGCGGGCGGCGGTGGATGCATCTGTCCGGCGGACTACGCACCTGTGTGTGGCGCCGACGGCAAGACGTACGGCAACTCGTGCGAGGCGATGTGCGCGGGCGTGACGATCGCCCGCCAAGGCGCGTGCGACGTCGCCGACGCGGGCAGCGACGGCGCGACGAGCGACGCCGGCAAGTCCGATTCGATCGACTTCGAGGTCGACGTGCCGAAGAACAAATCGTACTGCGACATGACGATGGCCTGCACGTCACCCACGCACCTGTCGATCCTCACCGTCGGTGGCGCCGTCCTCGACATCACGCCGTCCACGTGCGGCGTCACCTGCGCGACCTGCCGCGCGAACCTGTGTCCCTTGCTCGCGTGCCCCGCGTCGCACGGCGAGGCCTTCACGGGCGCGACGTACACCTGGGACGGCATGACGTACGAAGCGTCGACGTGCGGCTCGGGCACGAGCTGCACGCTGGGAAAGAAGGCGCCCGCGGGCCACTACGTCGCGCGCATGTGGGCGACGCCCGGCACGATCAGCAACGCCGACGCGGGCCTCTTCGGCGAAAAGTGCACGGCGACGGGCGCCGAGCAGTGCATCGAGGTGCCGTTCGACTATCCCGGACCGACGCCCGTCGTGGGCAAGCTGCCCTGAGGGCGCGCTATTCGTCGGGCTGCAGGAAGCGGTACTTGAACTCGGGGATTCGGAAGGCGACCGGCTTGTCGCCGCGCATCGCGGGGCTGAACGTGCACGCCTTCATGGCGGCGACGGCGGCCGCTTCGAGCCCGTGGCCCGCGCTCGAGACGACGCGCACGTCGCGCACGCGCCCGTCGACGCCGACGACGATGCTGAGCACGACGAGGCCGTCGACGCCGGCGAGCCGCGCCTCCTCGGGCATCTTCGCCATGCAGCTGCTCTTTCGCTCGGGCATCTTCGTGACCTCGTAGGCGGGCACGGGCGCCTCTCCTTCGCCCTTCTCCCTCGAGTCCGTCGCGCCGCCACCGTGACCTTCGCGCGGCCCTCCCGGGCTTCCGACGGGCATCGACGGGCCGCCGCCCGCTTGCGACGTCGACTCCATCGAGACGCCAAAGATGGGGGAGCCGGGCGTCTGGGAGGGTGCGGGCGCGTGCGCGGGTGGCGGGACGTCCTGCGTGGTCGTGGGCGCGACGGTCGGCGCCGCGCGGTGCGCGCGCACGACT
>DATAZS010000529.1:0-3643 GCA_036271915.1 Polyangia bacterium | reverse complement strand
GACGGTCCTGGGCACGCCGCCAGCGTGCACGGCCGCGCGCGACTGTCAGGCGCAGTGTTATCTCGCGAACGTGCGCGACGCGTGCGCACCCCAGGTCGACGAGCTCCAGAGCGTCACCGCCTGCGCCGCCTCCTGCCCTCTTTGAGAAGCTGCGGCCAACTCAGGCGAACTACTGGAACTACGGAATGATGGGCTGCACGCAGGCGGCGATGTCGAACAACATGAACTCGATGACCTTCTCTTGTGGCGTGAGGTCAGTCGTGATGCAGCCGCTCGGGAACGGCGTCGCGGGCATGTCGCTGCCGACGGCGCCCGCGCTGACGTGGATGTCGCTCAGCACGGCGCGCCCGCAGTGGCCGCCCGGGATCGGCGTCGTCGCGCTCATGTACTGCACGGACTGCGGCGTGAGCGTCGAGGCGTAGATCCAACGCTGCGAGGTGTTGCCGCCCGTGACCTGATCGACGAGCCGGTTGCTCGCGTCTTGCGCGATCGTGACGATGCCGGGCGTCGTCGAGCCGCCGACATTGACCATCCACTGTGAGAGCGCTGCGCCCGTGGGGAAGCTCGTGTCGATCGTCGCGTCGTACGGGTTCGGAATGCCGTCGCGGTGATTGAACGTCGCGATCGACTGGAAGGCAGGCGTTCCCTTCTCGAACCAGTAGGCGTGCCAGTGGGACGCGAACACGCGCCCGCCCAGGTCTGCCCAGTCCTGCAGCGCCTTCAGCGCGGCCGGGCTCTTCGTCGACATCGGCGGGTTGTTGCCGTTGTACGACCCGAAGCCGCCCTCGCACGAGTGCAGCAGGATGTCGTACTTCTTGAGGTTGTCGAGGCTGTCCCACCACGGGTTCGCAGGCGTGAACGCCGCGCCGCCGTTCAACGTCGGGGCGTAGGACGACGTGCCGCCGCCGCCCGCGTAGAAGTTGATGCGGCCCGTGCCCGTCTCGGGCGTGAACTCCGTGTCGTCGATCCCGATCTTGCGCAGCAGGCACTCCATGGCGTCCTTCTGACCGGTCGTGAGCGCGAACTTCGGGATGTGACCCTCCGTCTGGTTGCGCGGCAGGCGCGTCTCGTTCACGTCCATCAGCACGGTGTCCATGCAGGCGGTGACGTGCTGGGAGATCGTGACCTCGCGTTGCCACTTGCCGACCTGGATGACGAGCGGGATGTTGTCACCCGCGGGGACGTCGCCGCCCGTGAGGCCGAGCTGGAAGTGACCGTTCACGTCGGTCTTCGTGATCGCGATGGGGTCGCCCGACAGCAGCGAGGTCCCCGTCTTGGGATCGCACGGATCACAGGTCGGTCCGTCTGTGATGGGCGCGAGCGCCTTGTTGGGGATGTAGACCGTGATGTTGTAGAGCGGCACTTTTCCCGCGGGGTCGTGGACGACGCCGCTCACCGTCGTGCGCGCGCCGGACGGGCAGGCAGGCACCGTGCAGTTGCCCATGGTGCAGGTCGACTGGTTGCACGCGATGCCCGTGCACGGACCCGCGGAGCCAGAGCTCCCCGTGCCGCCCGCGCCGCCGATGCCCAGGCCCGTCGAGCCCGCGGAGGCGACGTAGCCCGACGACATCCCCGTGGGCGGCCCGGGGTTGAATTTGCACGCCGCGAGGAGCGCGCACACCGATACGAGCAAGAGCGAAGATGACCGAACCCTCATGATGATCCTCCTGGGATGCGGCCCCGTGGCGTCGCGCGATCATAGTTCCCTTAGGGCCTTCCCCGCAAGGCGCCGCGGACGGGGAGGTTGCGCGTCAGGCGCGCGCGACGACGGTGTGCCAGCGCGCGAGCATCTCTTCGCGCGTCGCGGCGTCTAGGTTCGGGTTGAACAGGCGCACGCGCGCCGTCTCGCCCGTTCGGTCGGTGCGCGGCAGCCCAATGGCACGCGCCGCGAGCTTGGCCGCGCCCAGCGCCGTCGACTCGACCATCTCGGGCCGGAAGATCTGCATGCCCAGGAGGTCGCACTGGATCTGCATGAGTAGGTCATTGGCGGCCGCGCCGCCGTCGACGCGCAGGTTGTTGATGCCGCGCCCCGCGTCGGCCTGCATGGCGCGCAGCAGGTCGACGTTCTGCAACGCGATCGCCTCGAGCGCGGCGCGCGCGATGTGCGCCTTCGTCGTGCCGCGCGTGATGCCACTGATGAGCCCGCGCGCCTCGGGGCGCCAGTGCGGCGCGCCCAGCCCCGCGAGCGCGGGCACGATCATGACGCCGCCGCTGTCGGGCACGGAGCGCGCGAGCGCCTCGACCTCCGACGCCTTGGCGATGATGCCGAGCCCGTCGCGCAGCCACTGCACGAGCGCGCCCGCGATGAACGCGCTGCCCTCGAGCGCGTAGGCCGTGCGCGCCGCGGGACCGACGGTGTTGCCCGTGCCGACGTCCTCGCCCAGCGTCCACGCGACGGTCGCGAGCATCCCGCGCTGCGAGAGCGTGGGCCGCGGCCCGACGTTCATGAGCAGGAACGCGCCCGTGCCGAACGTACACTTGGCGTCGCCCGTGTCGACGCAGTCCTGACCGAACAGCGCGGCCTGCTGATCGCCCGCGACGCCCGCGATGGGAATGCCGTCGGGCAGGCCTGGCACTCCGCGCGTCTCGGCGAACCGCCCCGACGAAGGCCGCACCTCGGGCAGGACCTGCGCGGGCACGTCGAAGATCTCGCAGAGGTCGTCGGAGAACCGCAACGTCTCCAGATCAAAGAGCAGCGTGCGCGACGCGTTCGTGACGTCGGTCGCGTGCACGCGCCCACCCGACAGGCGCCACACGAGGAACGTGTCGACGGTGCCGAACGCGATCTGCCCCGCCTCGGCGCGATCACGCAGGCCCGTGACGTTCTCGAGCAGCCACTTGATCTTCGTCGCCGAGAAGTACGGATCGAGCACGAGGCCCGTGTGCTGGCGCACGAAGGCCTCGTGGCCCGCGGCCTTGAGCTCCGCGCACTGGGGCGCCGTGCGCCGGTCCTGCCACACGATGGCGTTCGCGACGGGGCGGCCGCCGTCGCGCTCCCACAGCAGCGTCGTCTCGCGTTGATTCGTGATGCCGATCGCTGCGATGCGGTCGGTGTCCGTCGAGCCGAGCGCGTCGGAGAGCGCGCCCGTGACCGACGCCCAGATCGCCTCCGGATCGTGCTCGACCTCGCCCGGCTGCGGATAGATCTGCGCGAACTCGCGGTAGCCGCGCGCGCGCACGGTGAGCTTCTGGTCGACGACGAGCACCGTCGTTCCCGTGGTCCCCTGATCGATCGCGAGGATGAGGTCTTTCAAGCGCCGGCGAGCGTAGCATCGTTTTCGGCGCCGTCGCTCGCGCTCGAACCGCGAAGCTATCCCGCGAAGCTATCCCGCGAAGCTATCCGACGAAGCTATCCGACGAAGCGCGACACGAACTTCGTCGCGGCGTCGACGAGCTGCGCGCTGTCGACGTCCAGCGGCAGGATGTGGAACGAGCGTTCGAGCCACAGGCGCTCGATGACGGCGGAGCCGAGGCTGCCCGTGAGCTCGAGCGAGTCGTCCATGGGGACGACGTGGTCGTGACGGCCGTGCGCGACGAGGGTCGGCGCGTGCACGGACGGCAGGTCGGCGCGCACGACGTCCATCAGATCGAAGAGCTGCTTGAGCGCCGCGACGGGGAAGGCGCGCAAGCCGGGGTTGCCGTG
>DATAZS010000528.1:0-9663 GCA_036271915.1 Polyangia bacterium | reverse complement strand
TGCATGCCGGCCGAGGTGGGCACCGACCCGCGCGACCAGTGTCCCGACGAGGGCGTCGCGACGTGCGGGCGGGACGGCGTCTGCGACGGCGCGGGCGCCTGCCGCAAGTACGCGCAAGGCATCACCTGCGCTCAGGCTTCGTGCACGGGCTCGACGATGACCCTGGCGTCCCGCTGCGACGCCACCGGGACGTGTCCGACGCCGGCGACCCAGAGCTGCGCGCCCTTCATCTGCGGCGCGAACGCCGTCTGCCAGACGGTCTGCGCGAAGGACGCGGACTGCGCGGCTCCGAACACCTGCATCAACTCGAGCTGCGGCAAGAAGCCGCTCGGCGGCGCGTGCACGACGGCAGACGAGTGCAACTCAGGCTTCTGCGAGGAAGGCGCGTGCTGCACCACCGCGTGCAAAGGGATCTGCCAGTCGTGCAGCCTCGCCGGCACGGCGGGCACCTGCTCGACCATCCCCGCGGGACAGGATCCGCTCGGCCAGTGCGCCGACAGCGGCTCCGACACCTGCGGGCTCGATGGGACGTGCGACGGCGCGGGGGCCTGCCGCAAGTACCTGTCCGGCACCACCTGCTCGCCGCCGACGTGCACCGCCGCCTCGGAGCGCGCCACCGCGAAGTGCGACGGCGCCGGCGTCTGCGTGCCAGGCGCCGTGCAAGCGTGCACGCCGTTCATCTGCGGTCCCACCGCCTGCACCACGACGTGCGCCGTCGCCACCGACTGCGCGATGAATGACTCCTGCATCGGCGGCACGTGCATGAAGAAGAGCGGCGGCGCCGCGTGCGCGAGCGCCGCGGAGTGCGCCACCGGCGCCTGCGAGCAGGGCCTCTGCTGCGACAGGGCCTGCCCCGGACCGTGCCAGGCATGCAACCTCGCGGGCACCGCGGGCGTCTGCTCGAACGTGCCCGCGGGCCAGGATCCGCTCAACCAGTGCGCCGACCTGGGCGCTTCCTCGTGTGGCACCGACGGATCGTGCAACGGCGCCGGCGCCTGCCGCTTGTACGCGAGCGGCACCTCGTGCGCCGCCGGCTCATGCACGGGGTCGACGCAGAAGCTCGCCTCGCTGTGCAACGGCACTGGGACGTGCGTCGCGGGCACCACGCAGCCGTGCGCTCCGTTCCTATGCGGGACCAGCATCACGTGCAACAGCACCTGCGCGACCAACGCGGACTGCACGACCGGGAACTTCTGCACCAACACCAGCTGCGGGAAGAAGCCCATCGGCGGCACGTGCACGGCGACGACAGACTGCGTGTCGGGGTTCTGCCAACAGGGATTCTGCTGCGGGGGCGCCTGCGCGGGGACCTGTCAGTCGTGCGCGATCCCCGGCAAGGAGGGGACGTGCTCGTCCGTGCCCGCGGGGCAAGACCCGCTGAACCAGTGCGCCGACCAAGGCACCGCGAGCTGCATGACCGATGGATCGTGCAACGGCGCCGGTGCATGCGAGCTCTACGTCGCGGGCACGACGTGCGTCGCCGCGACCTGCCCCGTCGGTGCCGGCACGTTCACGCAGGCGCAGACCTGCAACGGCACCGGCACCTGCCAGGCGGCGACGAGCTCGCCGTGCGGCACGTACCTCTGCGGCACGAGCAACACCTGCCTCACGACCTGCGCGTTGCCGACCGACTGCGCCGCAGGCTACGTCTGCAACAGCGGCGTCTGCTCGAAGAAGCTGAACGCCACGCCGTGCGCCGCCGGCACCGAGTGTCAGTCGGGCCAGTGCCAGCAGGGCGTCTGCTGCGCGAGCTCGTGCACGGGGACCTGCCGCTCGTGCGCGCTCACGGGCACCGTTGGCGCGTGCACGCTCGCGTTGCCCGGCCAGGATCCGCTCAACCAGTGCGCGGACGCCGGCTCGACGAGCTGCGGAACCGACGGCACGTGTGACGGCGCCGGCGCGTGCCACCTGTACACCGCCGGCACGACGTGCGGCGGGACGACGTGCGCAGGCTCGACGTTCACGTCCTCCCCGCAGTGCAACGGCTCGGGCGTGTGTCAGCCGGGCACGCAATCGACCTGCACGCCATTCGTGTGCGGCACGGGCACGGGCCTCTGCCTCGTGGCGTGCGCGGGCAACGGCGACTGCGTGAGCCCGAACACCTGCAACGCCAACGTCTGCGGCAAGAAGTCCGACGGCGCGACGTGCGCGATGGGCACCGAGTGCGTGCACGGAAACTGCAACCAGGCCACGTGCTGCGCGACGGCCTGCACGGGCACCTGTCAGTCGTGCGCGCTCGCGGGCAGCCTGGGCACGTGCAAGGTCGTGCCCGCAGGGACGGATCCGCTCAACCAGTGCACGGACGCAGGCTCCGCCTCGTGCGCCAACGACGGCACCTGCGACGGGTCGGGCGCCTGCCGCAACTACGGCGCTGGGACGGTCTGCGTCGGCGCAATGTGCGCGGCGAGCTCATTCAAGCCGGCACGGACCTGCAACGGCACGGGCACGTGCAACACGACGACGGCCACGAACTGTGGCCGCTACGTCTGCTCCGGGACCGGCTGCCTCGCGAGTTGCACGACGACGGCCGACTGTACGCCGCCGTTGCTGTGCAGCGGGGGCGGGTGCTTCACGACGCTCATCAACGCCGGCGGAGCGGCCGTCGGCGCGTGGGTCGCGGACGTCGACTTCACCGGCGGCGCGCTCAACGGAGCCACGGCCGCGACGATCGATGTCACGGGCCTGACCAACCCGGCTCCCCAGGGCGTCTACCAGACTGGCCGCGCGGGCCCGGGCGCCGGCCTCTCCTACACCATCCCCGGCTTCGCCGCCGGCAGCAGCCACACCGTTCGCCTCCACTTCTGTGAGACCTACTGGCCGCCGGCCGGCGGTCCTGGCGCCGGCAACCGCATCTGCAACATCACCCTCAACGGTACCCTCGTGCTCCCGAACTTCGACATCTTCGCGACGGCGGGCGCCAAGAACAAGGCGGTGATTGAACCGTTCACCGCGAACGCCAACGGGGCTGGCGCCTACGTGATCGGGTTCACGAGCGTCATGGACCAGTGCCTCATCAACGGCATCGACATCCAGTAGCCGCGCCGGCGTTCGTCGTCGGCTGGGCGTTGAGCGCCGTCTGCGAGCGATGACTACCAGAAGGTCCTCGGCGCGCACGGCATCACATGCAGCATGCGTCGGCGTGGCAGCTGCTACGACAACGCTGCGATGGCGCTTCTGTGCTCGTCAACTTCGGAGATCGACGCGATCAAGGGCTGGCTCGAACAGACGCTCACGGCCTGCGGTCGGCCTTGACCGGCGCGCCAGACGCATCCGGTTCTCGAGGGCCTCGCGCGACTCGTCGCTCCTCTCGTCTGACGATCGTCGCTCCTAGGAGAAGCGCGTCGATCATTACAAAGATGAAATGATCGGGAAGGGTGTCCGAAGGGTACCGACGTCATGTTGATCCTCGTTCCACTTCAACTGACGAGGAGAAGCCCATGCGCAACGCCGCCCCGAAGACACCGACACTCTCGCCGAGCAATGCACTCTTCAGCGGAGGGACGGGTCGGCCGCCCTCGGTTCGCCTCGCGGCCCAGGCGGAGGCGCTCGAGCACGCGGTCAAGCAGGGAAACGAGTGGGTCTCGGCCCTGCGCAACGAGGTCGGCCACGTCATCGTCGGCCAGACTGATCTGGTCGATCGACTGCTCGTGGCGTTGCTCACGGGCGGCCACGTGCTTCTCGAAGGTCTGCCGGGGCTCGCCAAGACGCTGGCGCTCAAGACGCTGGCTCAGGGCGTGGGTGCGCGCTTTCAGCGCATCCAGTTCACGCCCGACATGTTGCCCGCCGACGTCGTCGGGACGCTGATCTACAACCCGCAGCACGGCGGCTTCGAGACCAAGAAGGGGCCCGTGTTCGCCAACCTCGTGCTCGCCGACGAGATCAACCGCGCCCCCGCGAAGGTGCAGAGCGCGCTGCTCGAGGCGATGCAGGAGCGGCAGGTCACGCTGGGAGACGAGACCCACGCCCTGCCCTCGCCGTTCCTCGTCATGGCCACGCAGAACCCGATCGAGCACGAGGGCACCTACGCGCTCCCCGAGGCGCAGCTCGATCGATTTCTCCTCAAGGTGACGGTGGGCTATCCCACGCCCGACGAAGAGCTCGAGATCCTCGACGCGATGGCGACCAGCTCACCGCGGCTCGGCGTGAGCCCGGTCGTGTCGATCGACGACATCCTCTCGGCGCGGCGGGTCGTCGACGCCGTCTTCGTCGACGAGCGCGTCAAGCGCTACATCGTGAGCCTCGTCTTCGCGACCCGTGACCCCGGGGTCTTCGGGTTGGACCTCGGTCCGTTGATCCGGTACGGCGCATCGCCGCGCGCCACGATCGGAATCACGCTGGCCGCGAAGGCCTGGGCCTTCCTTCACGGACGCGGGTACGTCACCCCACAAGACGTCAAGGCGATCGCGCGCGACGTCCTCCGCCACCGCGTCGCCGTCACCTATGAGGCCGAAGCAGAGCGCGTAGGCCCCGAGGGGATCATCACCTCGATCCTCGACCACGTCGCGATTCCTTGAGCTCTCGCACGGAGAAACGACGATGAAGAACGTTGATGTCAAAGCGGGGGATGGCGAGCGCGAGCGGATCCGCGCCGTCATGGACAAGGTTCGTCAGATCGAGATCCGCACGCGACACCTGGTCGACGACACGGTGGCAGGTCACTACCGCGCCGTGTTCCGCGGGCGCGGCCTCGACTTCGACAGCGTGCGCGAGTACGTGCCGGGCGACGAGGTGCGCGCCATCGACTGGAACGTCACGGCGCGCGCGGGGAGACCGTTCGTCAAACAGTTTCGCGAGGAGCGGGAGCTCACGATCTGGATCCTCGTCGACGTGTCGGGCTCGGGCGAGTTCGGCTCGGGCGCGACGACGAAGCGCGAGGTGGCGGCCGAGATCGCGTGCGTGCTCGCCCTCTCGGCCGTGCGCAACGACGACAAGGTCGGGCTCATCATGTTCAGCGATCAGATCGAGGTGCAGGTCTCGCCGGCCAAAGGCAGGGCGCACGTCATGCGCCTCGTGCGGGAGATCCTGACCTGCCGTCCCAGGGGGCGCGGCACCGACATCGCGGGCGCTGTCGAGCTCGCCGGCCGTCTGGCCGTGCGCCGCTCGGTCATGTTCCTGGTCTCCGACCTCGAGCTGCCGGCCGATGGCGGCCGCGCGCTCGCGGCGATCGAGCGCGCGGCGAGGCCCGTGGCCGCGCGCCACGACGTGATCGCCGTCGAGGTGCGCGACCCGCACGAGCGGGCATTGCCGAACCTCGGCCTCGTCACCGTCGAGGACGCCGAGACGGGCGACGTGATGACGCTCGACACCGGCCGGCGCCGCGTCCGAGAGCGCTTCGCCGCGCTCGCGGAGAAGCGCGACGCCGACACGCGGCGGTCCTTCGCGCGGCTGGGCGTCGAGACCTTGCCGCTCGACACGGCGACGCCCTATCTCCCCGTGCTGCTCGGGTTCTTCGAACGACGGGAAAGGAGGCTCGGATGACCCTTCGACGTGGCTTTTCGATCACGCTCATCGCGGTTCCGATGTTTCTTGGCATCGGCGGCTTCGCGGCTCACGCGGCGAGCGCGCCAGCGGCCGCCGCCACCAATGCGGCCGCAGCCAATGACGACATCCGCGACATCCACGGTCCCATCGTTATTCCCAAGCCGACGCCGGCGTGGTGGTACCTCGCAGGCGCCGGCGGGATCGCAGGCATCATCGGTCTCCTCGTCTTCGCGGGACGAAGGCGGCCTCGTCCCGTCGCCGCGCACGAGCGCGCGTTGGCCGCTCTCGAGGGTGAACGAGCGTTGATCGACGAGGGCGCCCGCGCGTTTTCGATCGCCGTGTCGGAGACGGTCCGAAGCTACGTCGAGGAGGCCTTCGCGCTGCGCGCCTCGCTGCGCACGACGGACGAGCTGCTGTCCGAGCTCATGGCGGATCAGAGCCCGGTCGCCGCCCACCGGGTCGAGCTCGGGAGATTCCTGCGCTTTTGCGACCTGGCGAAGTTCGCCGGGCACTCGTTCGGTCGCGACGACATGAACGAGATGCTCGACAGCGCCATGGCCTTCATCGTGGCCACCGCCGCCACGGTTCCTCCACCTCCGCAATCTCATCCGGTCGCGCTCAGCGGCCAAGGAGCCGCGTGATGTCCTTCGTTCACCCGCACCTGCTCTGGTTGCTGCTCGGCTTGCCCCTGTTCGCGTTTCTTCGGTCTCGCCGCGGCCCCGTCGCCGCCCTTCGCTACGCCAGCCTCGCGACCGCGCGACAGGTGGGGCGAACGACGCGCTCGCGCGCCGGCCGGCTGCTCCCCTACTTGCGCCTGCCAGCCGCGGCCCTGCTCATCGTCGGGCTCGCTCGCCCTCAAGTGACCCACGCGAGCAGCAAGGTCGAGGCGAGCGGCGTCGACATGATGCTGGCCCTCGACGTGTCGGGGTCGATGCAGTCTCTCGATCTTCAGCTCGAGGGTCAGCGGTCGGATCGACTGACCGTCGTCAAATCGGTGGTCTCGAAGTTCATCGCCGCGCGTCCCAACGATCGAATGGGGATCGTCGCCTTCGCGGGACGTCCCTACCTCGTGAGCCCCCTCACCCTCGATCACCCGTGGCTCGAGAAGAGCCTCGAGCGCGTCGAGATCGGGACGACTGACGACGGAACGGCCATCGGCACGGCGCTCGCCGCATCGGTGAACCGCCTCCGGCAGAGCGACGCGAAGTCCAAGGTCGTGGTCTTGCTCACCGACGGCGTCAACAACACGGGCGCCGTGCAGCCGCGGTTGGCGGCCCAGGCCGCGGCCGCGCTCGGCGTGAAGGTCTACACCATCGCCGTGGGCGCGCAGGGACAGGCGCCGATCCCGGTCGTCGACGAGCTCGGACGCAAGCGGATCGTCATGGGGCAAGTGGACGTGGACGAAGCGACGCTCAAAGAGATCGCACAGACGACGGGGGCCGCGTTCTTCCGCGCCACCGACACTGACTCTCTGCAGGCGATCTATCACCGCATCGATCAGCTCGAGAAGACGACGCGGCAGGTGAGCAAATTCGAGCACCACGAGGAGCGGTTCGCCTGGGCGGTGCTGCCCGGGCTCGCGCTGCTGCTCGCCGAGGTTGGGCTCGGCGCGACCATCCTGCGCCGGGTCCCGTAATCGAGGAGATGTCATGCCTATCCAGTTCGCAGAACCAGTGTGGCTTTGGACGGGGCTCGTCGTGTGCATCGGCTTCGCGGCGCTCCTCGCGCGCAGCGAACGCGAACGTCGGCGCGTCGTCGCGGCCTTCGGAGGGGCCCGGCCCCTCACGACCGTGAGCAACGGGAGGCGTTACGTGAAGAGCGCGCTCGTGCTGTCGGCCGTGGCGGCCTCATTCGTGGCGATGGCGAGGCCGTTGGCCGGATTTCGCTGGGAACAAACGCGGCACGAAGGCATCGATCTCATGTTCGCGGTCGACACGTCGAAGAGCATGGGGGCCGAGGACGTGCGACCTGACCGCCTCACGCGCGCGAAGCTGGCGGTGCATGACCTGTTGCGTGAGTTTCCCGGCGAGCGCGTCGGGCTCATCGCGTTCGCGGGCGACGCCTTCGTGCAGGCGCCGCTCACGATTGATCAAGCGATCTTCGAGGACTCGCTCGACGCGCTCGACACGTCGGTGATCCCGCGCGGCGGCACGGACATCGCCTCGGCGATCCGCGCGGCCCAGGACGCGATGGCCTCGGAGCCGGATCGCCGCAAGGTCCTCGTGCTGCTCAGCGACGGCGAGGATCTGCAAGGCGACGCGCTGTCCGCGGCGAAGGAAGCCGGTGCGCATGGGCTCGTCATCTATGCGGTCGGCATCGGAACGCCCGCCGGCGAGCTGATTCCCGCCGTCGGCGGCGACGGGCGGCAGGATCTCGTGCGCGACGAGTCCGGGCAGCCCGTGCGCTCGCGCCTCGACGAGCAAACCCTCGGCAGCATCGCGCGCAGCACGGGCGGCGCGTACGCATCGCTCGGCCCCTCGGGGCGCGGGCTCGAGACGCTCTACCGCCAGCACCTCGCGCAGCTTCCCCGGCACACCGTGGAGGAGCGGACCCGCAAGGTCTACACCGAACGATTTCAGATCCCGCTCGCCATCGCGATCGGCTGCTTGCTCGTCGAGTTCGTGCTTGGCGAGCGGCGACGCGCGCTGGCGGCCAATCGCGCCCCGCGCCTCGTCGCGCGTACGCCGCGCGCGACGGGCCTCGCCGTGCCGACGACCGTGGCCGCCGCCGTGCTGTTGGCCGTCGTTGGCGTCTCTTCGCGGGCGAGCGCCGCCGAAAAGACGCCCGCCAAGCCGGCGAGCGCCGTGGCCGATTACAACGGCGGGACCTCCGCCTATCGCAACAAGGAGTTCGCCAAGGCTCAGGAGCAATTCAAGTCGGCGATGCACACCAGCGACGTCGCCCTGCAAGAGGACGCCTACTACGACCTCGGCAACGCGCGCTTTCGGTTGGGTCAAGGCGCGCTCGCGCACGATCAAGCGGCGACCGTCGAGGCCTGGAAGAGCGCCCTCGCCGCCTACGACGGCGCGCTCGCGCTCAGCCCGAAGGACGGCGACGCGAAGTTCAACCGTGACCTCGTCGCGCGACGCTTGGCCGCGCTTCAAGAGCAACAGAAACAACAGCAGCAGAAGCAAGACCAGCAGAAACAAGGTCAACAGCAGCGAGACAAGCAGGGTCAGCAAGGCAAACAGAACCAACAAAGCAACGCCGGCCAGAACCAACAGGACAAGGGCGGGCAGAATGAACAGGGCAACACCGGCCAGGACCGGCAGCAGGCGGCGAAAGGCGGAGGCGCCAAGCCCACCCCGCAGAGCCCGCCAACCGCTCGGGCTGACCAGGCGCCACAACCGACGGGGCAGAAGCCCAACGAAACACCTTCTCGCGCCAAGCCCACGGGCGACTCCGCTCCGCGCGCCGATCGCGGTCAGACGCCGTCACCGGCAGCGGGCGGTGATGAACGAAGCGGCGACGCCAAGGCCGCGCCGGGGGCGCTGACCCGCGCCGAGGCGACGCAGCTTCTGGACTCGCTCCACGACGATCTGCGCCGGATGCCCCTGGGAAATTCAGGGAAGCAACAAACCGCTGACCAAGAAGCTCCCATCAAGGACTGGTGAAGACCATGCGACGAAGACCTCTCGTTTCTCTCACGATGGTTGCCGCGTTCCTCGCTGCCAGCGTGGCATCGGCGGCCGAGGCTGCGAGCCCGCCGCCGAGCCCCGTGGCCCTCGCGCAGAACCGAACCCAGAGCCGAGCTTTCGTGCGCCTCGAGCTCCCACCCGCGCCTCGCGCTCACGGGCTCGTCGTCGGACAGGCCGTGCCCGTCACGATCCGCGCGTTCTTTCGCGGCGGCACCGGCGTGTCCCTGAACGGCGTCCCGCGCGTCAGCTCCGATGGCTTCACGCTCGCGGACCTGACCGACAAGCCTCGTCAAACGGAGACTTTGATCCAGGGGACGCCCTACACCGAGCTGACGTGGTCCGGCGTCCTCACCGCCGTGAAGGCCGGCGCGACCGATCCGACGATCGAGCTGCCGACGTCGCTCTCGTATGTCGATGCTTCGCCCAACAAAGCACTCGACGCCCCGAACGACGACGGCGCGGACACGCTCGACCCGTCGGGGACGTTCTCGAAGATGCTGGCGCAGAGCCCGTTCGCCTCCGATCCGTTCTTCGCGCAGATGTT
>DATAZS010000527.1:0-2254 GCA_036271915.1 Polyangia bacterium | reverse complement strand
GCGAGGCGCTCGAGGTAGGCGAAGTCGGCTTCTGTCATCCCGGCGTGGCCGGGGGCTTCACTGGTCATGAGGTGTTCCTTTGCTGCCGCATCGTCATGCGACATCGATGAGGGACCCGTACCGCCGTGCGACGCAGCGCGGGTGGGGTGCGTGGTCAGTCGTCAGCGCAGTCCGCAGGTGACGTGGGCGCCGTTGCTCGGAGGTCGAACCGCGCGTCCTTCGACGCTCGGGTGCCTACTCCGATCCGACGGAGTGGCAGATCGCAGGCAACTGCCTGCGAGGATTCGTGGTACCTGCCTTCGGGCAGGAGGCGTCCAAAGCCACAGAGGTATGTGTCTGTAAGGCGTAAGTGCACACAATTTCTCGGGGATCCGAATGGCAGATTTTCTGGATGAGAAGCGCAGCGAGATCGGGGCGCGCCTCAAGGAGCTCAAGCCGCTCGTCGACGAGTACTCGCGACTGGAAGCGGCGGCGGCCGCGCTTGACGGCGCCACCGGAGCTCCCGCGCAGACGCGCCGTACCGCCGAGCGCCGTGCCCCCGCGGCGACCAAGCGCCGTCGCGGGGCCACGACACACAACGGGCGCGGACGTCCGAAGGGCACCGGGACCCGCGCGAAGGAGGCGCTGGCGCTCGTCACGGGGAGCCCGGGGATCACGATCCCGCAGCTCGCCGAGAAGATGGGCATCAAGCAGAACTACCTGTACCGCGTGATGCCCGGCCTGGCGCAGGACGGGCTGGTGACCAAGAACGGGCAGGGCTGGCACCCGAAGGCTGCCGCCTGACGCCCTCCGTCCCGGCCCTGGCAGGTCTGGCGCGGGATGCGCCAGACCTGGGCCGAGTTGGTGTCGCCGGATCGTGGGATCAGGCGACGATCTGCAGCATCGTGTCGATGACCTTGCTGTCGAGGGCGTTGGTCGCGCCGGTCGCTGCGCGCAGCATGTTGCGTTCGCTGCGCGGCATCCCGCGCACGGTGCTCTCGTGGTGGGTGAACGTGTTGACCGCCTGCATGGCGCCGAACACGGTGCCGCGCCACGGCGCGACGCGGGTGTCGTGATCCCACAGGCGCTGCAGGCCCTCGCGCTTGTTCTGCGCAAGCGTGCGCCCGCGCCCGTCGGCCTCCGGCACGGGGAAGAGCTCGTCGAGGAATCGCGCCCAGTCGCCGTCTGAGACGGCGACGGAGGTGAGGTGCGCGACCTCGACGGCGAACTCGTCGGCGGCGATGTGCACGAGCGCGAGCGCCTCGCGCGCGTCGGCGAGACGGAACCGCGAGTGGCGGGAGTGGCGGACCTTCGTCTGCTGACCGCGCTCGGCCATCGCGACAGCGTGCGTGTTGTCGCACACGACGAGCTGGACCTTGCGCCCGTACGTCGTGGCGAGACTGCCGTCAAAGCTCGTCGTCGCGAGCAGGTGCGGGCGGAACGCGACGCCCTCCGGGGTCGTGATCGTCTCGGGCACCTCGATCGACACCCGCGCCAGCGCGCCGCCCTTCAGCAACCCGGCGGAGCCGATCGCGAGCTCGTCGTCGTCGAGCAGGTCGGCGACCTGCTCGAGCAGCCACGTCGTGTAGTCGTGGCCGGTGTAGCCGGACTTGAAGACGCCGAGGATCGCTCCCGGGTCGTCGGGACCGAGTGCTCCGGGTGGGCGCAGCATCGCCTTGCGGTCAGGGTCGGTGATGCGCACGCTGCCGACCCCCTCCTCGCTGAGCAGCGCCGCGGTCGAGGTGATGTCGCCCTCGAGCACCTTCCAGCCGAACAGCCGTCGTTGGACGTCCTGCACTGGGATCGCGTCGGGGTAGTGGTTGGGCTCCCCGCCCTGCGCACTGGCGCGGTAGTGCCAGGCGTGCCCGCGCTGGTCGGTATAGCCGATCAGGGTCATCGTGTTCAGCCAGCTCGCCGTCTCTTCAGACATGACGGGCTCCTCTCATTCGTGCTGCGGGTTGTGTGGTCGCCCCCCACGGCTCGTTGTCGCCGTGGGCGGATCGGGTGGTCAGGTGGCGCCGTAGGCGCGGGTGACGTGCTCGCGGGCACGCAGGAACTGCTCGCCGCGCAGCAGCCGGCCGGTCGGGCCGCCGTGCAGAACGGACGCGAGGTCGTAGATCGCGCCGGCGGCGCCGCAGGCAAAGCAGCACCAGCCCTCCGCGGCGTCCGTGCCGACGTGACAGCTCGGCGTCGCGTCGTCGTGCGCCGGGTTCGGGCACGACACGAGCCGGTGCGCGGGCACGTCGATCCGCGCGAGGCGAGGGAAGTAGTCGAC
>DATAZS010000526.1:0-10580 GCA_036271915.1 Polyangia bacterium | reverse complement strand
TAGTCGCTGTCGATCGTGCCGGGCGCGTTCGCGACGGTGACGCCGACCTTGCGCGCGAGGCCCGATCGCGGACGCACCTGCCCCTCGAACCCGTGCGGGATCTCGAAGGCCAGGCCCGTGGGCACGGCCACGCGGGCGCCCGCAGCGAGCGTGATCGCCTCGTCGGCGGCGCTCGCGAGGTCGAGCCCCGCCGCCCCCGCCGACATGTACTTCGGCGCGAGCGCCCCGGGACGCAGCTTCTGAAACCGAATCCGGGGCGCGGCGCTCATGGTCGCGCCTACGACGCGGCGGCGGCGCGGAAGTTGTGGACGACGTCCGGCGTCTGGCCGATCGTCGCGCGCCGCGAGAGGCGAATCTTGCCCGTGGCGCGATCGATGCCGATGACCTTGACGAGCATCTCGTCGCCCTCTTTGCAGATGTCCTGCACGGTCTGGACGCGCTTCTCGTCGAGCTCGCTGATGTGCACGAGCCCGTCCGTCCCCGGGAGGATCTCGACGAACGCGCCGAACTCGGCGAGGCGCTTCACGACGCCCACGTAGTACTCGCCCACCTCGGGCTCGGTCGTGAGGCCCTTGATGATGTCGATGGCCTTCTTGACGGCGATGCCGTCGGGCGACGCGATGAGGACCGTGCCGTCGTCCTGCACCTCGATGGCGACGCCCGTCTGCGCCGTGATGCCGCGGATGGTCTTGCCCCCGGGCCCGATGATCTCGCGGATCTGATCCGGCTTCACGCGCAGCGTGTGGATGCGCGGCGCGAACAGCGACATCTCCTCGCGCGGGGCCGCGAGCGCCTCGGCCATCTTGCCGAGGATGTGGAAGCGGCCGTCCTTCGCCTGGCGAAGGGCCGTGTCCAGAATCTCGCGCGTGAGGCCCTGGATCTTGATGTCCATCTGCACGGCCGTGACGCCCGTCTTCGTGCCGCAGATCTTGAAGTCCATGTCGCCGAGGTGATCCTCGTCGCCCAGGATGTCCGACAGCACGGCGACGCGATCGCCCTCCTTGATGAGGCCCATGGCGATGCCGGCGACCGGCGTCTTGATGGGGACGCCCGCGTCCATGAGCGACAGCGAGCCGCCGCAGACCGACGCCATCGACGAGCTGCCGTTCGACTCGAGGATCTCCGAGACGATGCGCACGACGTAGGGGAAGTCCTTCTCGGGCGGCAGGATGCCGGCGAGCGCGCGCTCGGCGAGGTGGCCGTGGCCCGTCTCGCGGCGGCTCGCGCCGCGCAGCGGCTTCGTCTCGCCCGTCGAGAACGGCGGGAAGTTGTAGTGCAGCAGGAAGCGCTTCTCGATGTCTCCCGTGATGCCCTCGATGTGCTGCGTGTCCTGGCCCGTGCCGAGCGTCACCGTGACGAGCGCCTGCGTCTCGCCGCGCGTGAACAGCGAGGAGCCGTGCGGGCGCGGCAGCACGCCGACCTCGCTCGTGATGGCGCGGATGTCGGCCGGGCTGCGGCCGTCGATGCGGCGCTTCGTCTCGAGCACGAGCTCACGCAGGTGCTTCTTCTTGGCCGACTCGTACGCGTCTTTGATCTCGGGCGCGCGATCGGGGAACTCCGGCGTGAGGGCCTCGACGGTCTGGGCGCCCGCGGCGTCGAGCGCGCCGTAGCGCTCGTGCTTGTCGCGGATCGCCATGGCGGCCGAGATCTTCTCGCCCGCGACGGCGCCCACGCGCGCGACGATCGCCGGATCCTTCTGCGGCGGCGTGAACTCACGCTTGGCCTTGCCGACGGCGGCGCGCAGCTTCTCCTGCAGGTCGAGCAGGGCCTGCGACTCCTTGTGCGCGAACATGAGCGCGTCGACGATGACGTCCTCGCCGAGCTCGGAGCAGCTGCCCTCGACCATGACGATGGCGTCGCGGTTCGCGGCGACGACGAGGTCGAGGTCGCACTCCTTGCGCTGGCTGAACGTCGGGTTGACGACGAACTGACCGTTGAGGCGGCCGACGCGCACGCCGGCGTACGGGCCCGCCCACGGGATGTCGCTGATGTGCAGCGACGTCGACGCGCCCACCATGGCGAGCACGTCGGAGCAGTTCTCGCGGTCGGTCGAGACGACCATGGCGATGACCTGCGTGTCGAAGCGCCAACCCTTCGGGAACAGCGGCCGGCTTGGGCGGTCGATGATGCGCGAGGTGAGCACCTCGACCTCGGTCATGCGGCCTTCGCGCTTGAAGTAGCCGCCCGGGATGCGGCCCGCGGCCGACGTCTTCTCGAGGTAGTCCACCGTGAGCGGCATGAAGTCCACGCCGGGACGGGTGTTGCTGGCGGCGACCGCCGTGACGAGCACCATCGTGTCGCCGTAGCGAACGACGACGGCGCCGTCCGCTTGCTTGGCCATGCGGCCGGTTTCGATCGTGAGCTCTTTGCCCCCGAAAATGACGCCTTCACGTACGAACATGCGGTCTCCTTGCTGAGGAGGCAGCGGCGTCGATTCGTCCCTTTTCTCGGGCCTTCAGCGCGCGCATACGCGCGCCATCTGAAGCCACGAGAGAAAGGATGAACACCGGCACCGCAGCCGGTTGGAATGCGCCCCGTCGGCCAAGCGCCGATTCATTCGGCGGGCCCGGGCGCATTCGTTCGAGTCTCGCGACTCGGAGTGCGGATGCCAGTTACTTGCGGATGCCGAGCGACTGAATGACCGAGCGGTACCGGTCGAGGTTCTTCGACTTCAGGTAGTCGAGCAGGCGACGGCGCTGGCCGACGAGCATGAGCAGGCCGCGGCGCGAATGGTGATCCTTCGCGTGGACCTTGAAGTGCTCGGTCAGGTACGTGATGCGCTCGGAGAGCAGCGCGATCTGGACCTCGGGGGAGCCGGTGTCACCTGGCTTGCGGGCGAACTTCTGGACGACGGTGGTTTTGCGTTCTGCTGCGAGCGGCATGGCTGGGTTCTTCCTTGGCTTGCTTTACTGGCCTTTTGAGTGCGTGGACCATCCCAGAAAAGGCGCGCGGAGTCAACGGATCCGCGCGGTTTCAGTGAGGTTCTTCGCGCGTTTGTTCGGCGGGTTCCGTTTGGGGCGCGCGCGTCGATTCGGGCGGATCGGCGACGCCGAAGACGCGCAGCGTCTTCACGAGGACGACCGTCGGGTCGTCGGTGCGCGGCTCGGCGACGGCCAGCAGGCGGCCGTCGGGACGGACGACGCGCACGCGGGGCTGGTCGGCCGCCGGCGGCGCGCCCGCGAGCGCGTCCCAGGGCAGGCGCTTGCCCTGCTCGAGAGCGCGCGCGCCGGCCTCGTCGACCGAGCAGCGCGGCAGGTGCGGCAGGCCGTCGGCGGGCCCGATCACGGGCAACGACACGTCCGAGCTCCCCGCGAGCGCCCCGAGCACGGCGTCGAGCGTCCACGCGTCGGCGAGGCCGAACGGGCCCGAGCGCGTGCGGCGCAGCGCCGTCACGTGCCCGCCCACTCCCAGCAGGCGGCCGAGGTCGAAGGCGAGCGAGCGGACGTAGGTGCCCTTCGAGCACCGCAGCCGCAGCGAGACGGCGTCGGGCCCTAGAAAACCCGTGAGCGCGAGCTCGTGGACGGTCACGGCGCGCGGCGCGATCTCGACGGTCTCGCCCGCGCGCGCGTAGTCGTACAGCGGCCGGCCGTCGCGCTTGAGCGCCGAATAGATGGGCGGCACTTGCTCGATCGCGCCCGTGAAGGTCGGCAGCGCGGCGCGCACGCGCGCCTCGTCGATGCCCGAGGCGTCGTATTGCGCCGTGATCGCTCCCGCGGCGTCGTAGGTGTCGGTCTCGGCGCCGAGGCGGATCGTGACCTCGTACTCCTTGTCGGCGTCGAGCAGGAACCCGGCGAGCTTCGTCCCCTCGCCCACGCAGACGGGCAGCACGCCCGAGGCGAGCGGATCGAGGGTGCCGCCGTGGCCCACGCGCCGGACGCCGCGCAGCCGCGCCGCGCGCGTGATGCGCCGAACGACGTCGAACGAGGTCGGTCCCGAGGGCTTGTCGACGACGAGGACGCCGTCGGGCAGGCGCGCCGGCATCCCGACTACTTCTCGGTCTTGTCGGTTTTGTTGTCGCCGGGCGTGGCGTCCGGCTTGGGCGCGACCGCGGGGCCGATCTCGCGCAGGATCGACTCGACGCGCATCGCCTTGTCGAACACTTGGTCGACCTCGAAGATCAGCGCGGGCGAGGCCTTCGTGCGCAGACGGCGCGCGAGCGCGCTGCGGAAGTAACCGCTCGCGTGGTCGAGGCCCTGCCTCACGCGCTCGAGCGCGGTGGCGTCGAGGCCGTGAGCGATGAACATGACGCGCGCGTGGCGCAGATCGCCCGAGACGTGCACGTTCGTCACCGTGATGAGGCCCGCGCCGCGCACGCGCGGGTCCTTGATCTCTTCGCGCGCGAGGATGTCGCCGATGACGGCGCGCACCTCGCCCGCGACGCGCTCGAGCCGCTGGCTCATTTCCCCGGCTCCCAGTGCTTATAGGGAGGCTCGCCCGCGGCGAGCGCGTCGTTGAACGTCTGCAGCTCGCGCTCCTCGCCGAGGACCTCGGCCTTGCCGCGGATGAACGCCAGCACCTCGTCGAGCTGGGACTCGACGAAGCGGCGCTCGTTGCCGACGAGCGCCAGGCCGATGACGGCGCGCTGCCACACGTCGTTGTCGCCGACCTCGGCGATCGAGGCGTTGAACTTCTGCTGCACGAGATCCTTCACGCGCCGGATGACCGAACGCTTCTCCTTCAAGGAGTGACTGCCCGCGACGAACAACGTGACGCGGGCAATAGCGACGGTCATGGTAGAGGCGGGTTACCGTCGTTCACCGGTCGGGTTCTCGAGCGTCGGCGCGACGGACTCCATCTCGAACGACTCGATGACGTCGCCCTCGCGGAGGTCGTGGTAGCCCTCGATGCCGACGCCGCACTCGTACCCTTGCACGACCTCGCTCGCGTCGTCCTTGAACCGGCGCAGCGAGCCGACCTTGCCTGTGTAGATGACGACCGAGTCGCGGATGAGGCGGACGAGCGCCTTGCGCGTGACCTTGCCCTCGGTGACGAACGCACCCGCGATCGTGCCGGCCTTCGGGATCGTGAAGACCTGCCGCACCTCGACCTTGCCGAGCAGCTTCTCGCGAGAGATGGGCGACAGCATGCCGACCATGGCCTTCTTGACGTCGTCGATGGCGTCGTAGATGACCTGGTAGAGCTTGATGTCGACGCCCTCCTGCTCGGCGAGCTGTTGCGCCTTGCCCGCGGGACGCACGTTGAAGCCGATGACGATGGCCGAGGAGGCCTTCGCGAGGCTGACGTCCGACTCGGTGATGCCACCGACGCCCGACGAGATGACGTTCACGCCCACGCTCTCGGTCGACAGCTTCGTGAGCGCCGTCGCGATGGCCTCGATAGAGCCCTGCACGTCGGCCTTGAGCACGACCTTGACCTCTTTGACGTCGCCCGACTTGATCTTGTCGAGGATGTTCTCGAGCGACACGCGGTTGCCCGAGACGGCCAGCTCCTTCTTGCGGCGCTGATCGTGGCGGTGCTCGACGAGGGACTTCGCGGCCTTCTCGTCGTCGACGACGTTGAAGAGCTCGCCGGCGTCCGGCACGCCGTCGATGCCCAGGACCTCGACGGGCGTAGACGGGCCTGCCTCGGTGACCGACTGGCCCTTGTCGCCCAGCATGGCGCGGACCTTGCCCGAGTACTCGCCAGCGACGAGCAGATCGCCGAGCTTGAGCGTGCCCTCCTCGATGAGGATCGTCGAGACGGGACCGCGCGCGCGGTCGAGACGTGCCTCGATGACGTGGCCCTTGGCGGCCTTGTTCGGGTTGGCGCGCAGCTCGAGCACCTCGGCCTGCAGGGCCAACATCTCGAGCAGCTTGTCGACGCCCTCCTTCGTCTTCGCCGACACGTTCACGAAGATCGTGTCGCCGCCCCACTCTTCCGAGACGAGGCCGTGCTCGGACAGCTTGTTGCGGATGGCGTCGACGTTGGCGCCCGGCTTGTCGATCTTGTTGATGGCGACGACGATCGGGACGCCCGCTTCCTTGGCGTGGTTGATCGCCTCGACGGTCTGGGGCATGGGGCCGTCGTCGGCGGCGACGACGAGCACGACGATGTCGGTCATCTGCGCGCCGCGCGCGCGCATGGCCGTGAAGGCCTCGTGGCCGGGGGTGTCGAGGAACACGACGTCGCCGCGCTCGCTCGAGACCTTGTAGGCGCCGATGTGCTGCGTGATGCCGCCGGCCTCGCCCGCGGCGACGTTTGCCTTGCGGATGGCGTCGAGCAGCGACGTCTTGCCGTGGTCGACGTGGCCCATGATCGTGACGACGGGCGCCCGCGTGACCAGGTCCTCGGGGTTGTCGGGCGTCTCGCTGCCCGTGAGGATCTCGTCCTCGTTGAACGCCGTCGACTCGACCTGGAAGCCGAACTCGGTGGCGATGAGCGTCGCCGTGTCGAGATCGACGTCCTGGTTGATGTTGACGCCCATCATGCCGAGGGCCCAGAGCTTCTTAATGATCTCCTTGCCCTTGATGGCCATCTTCTGGGCGAGATCGGCGACGGCGATCGTGTCGCCCATGCGCACGACGCGCTTGTGCTCGGCGGGCGTCGTGATCTGCGTCTGCTTGAGCTTCTTGCCGGCGGCAGCGACGCGCTTGCGCGGCGGACCACCGTAGCGGTTGCCCGGTCCGCCGCCCGCGGGCGCGGGACGGCCGAAGCGATCGCGGCCCGCGGGGGGACGCGTGACGAGGCCCGTACGGCCGAGCGCGCGCTGCTCGGCGTCGCGATCGCGGATCTCGATGCGGGGCGTGCCAGAACCGTCGCGCGCCGCGAGGCCCGGGAGCTGGATGAATGCGCCCGTGGCCGCGGAGCCCGTGACGACCTGCTGCGGGATCGTGCGGAGGATGGGTTGGAGCGGCGGCGGCGCGACGACGGGAGTCGGCGCGGGAGCGGCCTCGGCGATCTTCGCGGGCACCGGACGCGTCTCCTCGTCCTTAGCGTCCTGCGGGGCCGTGACGACCGGTTTGACGACCTCGGGAGCCTTCACCGGGACGTCGACGACGGCCACGGCCGCTGCCTCGACGGCGGGCTTGGCTGCGACGGGCTCGCTCGCGGGCGCCGTCACGACGACGACGCGCTTCGCGGGCCGAGGCGCGGCTTCCACCGGGGCCTGGGCGTGCACGTCGACGACGGGCGGCGGCGCTTCGACGATCCGCGGCTCGGCTTCGCGCGCAACGACGGGCGGCGGCGCCTGACGCGCGGGCGCCTCGACGACCGTGCGCGCCGCGGGCGCCGCGACCGGCGACACGGACTTCGAGCGACGGCGGATGACCGTGTCGTTGATGCGCTCTTCGAAGGTGCGCTCCTTGCGCTCGCGATCGACGGCGCGGCGCACGCGATCGACGTCGGCCGGCTCGAGGTGCGACATGTGATTCGCGACCTCGATGCCGAGAGAGCGAACCTTGGCGACCATCTCGCGATGACCGAGCGACAGCTCCTTGGCGAGCTCGTAGATGCGAACGCGTGGGGCTGCGGGGGTCTCGGTGGTGTTGTATCCGCTTCCGATCATGGCGTTTTCCTATTCCACCTGCGTTGAATGAGCTGTTCCAAAAGATTTGCTTCGTCCTGCCTGTCGCCCGAAAGGCGCGTCCGAAAGGCGCGCGCGAACGCGCCTGTCTTGAGCGCCGCGCGCAAGCACTCGGCGTCGGGGTGCAGCGACGCACCCCGCCCCGTCGGCCGCTTCGACTCTGATCCCCAGAAAACGATCGTCCCGTCCGACAACGCGACGCGCGCGAGCGCGCTCGTGACGACGCGACGGCGGCAGCCGATACATGTCCGCTTCGGCTCGCGCGCCGCGTTCGTCATGATGAGGGTCGACCTGGTCCATCGATTTCAGCGGGCCTCCGTCGCGACGGGAGCCGGAGCCACGGCCGGAACCGCGGCGGCCTCTCGGGCCGCGGCCTCGGCGGCCGCGCGTGCGGCCGCTTCTTCGGCGTGGCGCACGCGCTCGATCTCGGCGGCCTTCGCCGCAGAGACCATGATGGCCTTCACGGTCTCGGGCTGACCGATGCCGGGCACCCCGCCGAGCTCGTCGGGCTTGGCGCCCGCGACCTCTGCGGCCGAGCGCCACCCCTCGCGGTACAGCGTCTCGGCCAGCTCGGGGCTCACGCCCTCGATGCTCGCGAGCGACTGCTTCGCGCGCACTTCCATCTCGCGGACCTTCGTCTCCGAGTGGATGTCGATGCGCCAGCCCGTGAGCTGCGACGCGAGGCGAACGTTCTGCCCCTTCTTGCCGATGGCGAGCGACAGCTTGTCGTCGGGGACGACGAGCTCCATCGTGTGCGTCGCGGCGTCGATGAGGACGCGCGCGACCTCGGCGGGCGCGATGGCGTTGCAGACGAACTTCGCCGGATCGCTGTCGTACGGCACGATGTCGATCTTCTCGCCGCGGAGCTCCTGCACGACGGCCTGAACGCGCGAGCCCTTCATGCCGACACAGGCGCCCACGGGATCGACGTCGCGATCACGCGAGCTGACGGCGATCTTCGAGCGCGCGCCCGCCTCGCGGGCCGAGGCCTCGATGCGCACGATCTTCTCGTAGATCTCGGGGACCTCCATCTCGAAGAGCTTCTCGAGCAGGCCCTTGCTGGTCCGCGACAGGATGATCTGCGGGCCGCGCGCGCCCTTGTCGATGTCGATGACGAACGCGACGATGCGATCACCGGCGCGATACGACTCGCGCGGCACCTGATCGCGCACGGGCAGCAGCGCCTCGGCACCCCCCAGGTCGACGATGATGTTGCCGCGCTCGAACCGCCGCACGATGCCCGAGATGAGCTCGCCCTTGCGGTCCTTGTACTGATTGAAGACGTTCTCGCGCTCGGCCTCGCGCACGCGCTGCAGGATGACCTGCTTGGCCGTCTGCGCCGCGATGCGACCGAAGCCCTTCCACGCGCGGTTCAGCTTGAGCAGCTCGCCGTACTTGCCGTCCTGCTCCTCGGCCTTCGACTGATCCTTCTCGTCGTAGAAGATCTGGAAAAGAAGCTCGTCTCCGACGTCGGCCTTGAGGTTGAACCTGTCGGCGTCGGTCAGCGGGACCTCTTTGCCTTCGTTCCCCGCCGTCACCGTCTCGACGATGACGATGATCTGGAACAGATCGACGCGGCCGGTTTCTTCGTTGAACTTGGCCTCCATCTCGCGGTGCATGCCGAACGCACGCTTCGCGGCCGTGAGGATGGCCTGTTCGAGGGTCTCGACCAGCACGGAGCGGTCGATGTTCTTGTCTTTGGAGACCTGGTCGAGGACCAGGCCGAGGGCGGCACCGTCGTTCATGAAGCGCTCCGGTGGAATTCTCGCTCCCAATCAGGGATCAGGTTCGCCTTCGCGATCCCGTCGATGGGCAGCTGGTAAGATCGGCCATCACATTCGATCTCGACGCGGCCGTCCTTGGCCGCGACGAGCTTTCCGGAGAAGTTCCGCCTACCCTCTACCCCTGCCTCGTCGCTCAGCTTGATGCGGGCGCTCTCGCCCACGAACCGAGCAAAGTCTCCTTCTCGCCGAAGGGGCCGATCTAGCCCCGGCGAGCTCACCTCGAGTTGATACGCGTGCGAAATGACATCTGCGACGTCGAGCGCGGCCGACACGTCTCGGCTGACGCGCGCGCAGTCTTCGTGCGAGACCGTCACCGATGCCCCGACGGGCGCATCAATGAAGAGCCGCACGATCCATCCCGACGCCTCACGACCCGACGTGACCTCGATGAGATCGAAGCCGGCGTCGCGAACGTAGGGCTCGGTCAGCAACCACAAGTCTTTGAGGTCCTTTCGCATGCGCGTTGTTTAGTCGTGAGACCGGGAGGTTTCGTGCTGATGACTGCGTCGTGTTTTGTCGGTTTCGAGTCTGCTAACGAACTTTCTTCGGGCACAAAAAAGGGCAGGCACGCGGCCCACCCTAGTCGAAGGAGGCAACGTAATTTTGAGGTTGGGTCTTATAACACGGTGATCCGTGGGGTGCAAGCAGGCGGATCGAGCATAAAGTCACGATCCAAAAAGGGTTTTCAGTCCGCGTCACGAGTGTGACCCGCGCGGGAAGTCAGCGGCACGTAGTGATGGGACGTGGCGATCGCGTCACGTGGGGACGGCCGTCGCGCGTCATCCGATCGTGCTACTTTCTTCCGCCATGTCCGCGCTCAGCGTCGCTGCCGTGCAGGTGACTTCGACCGAAGACGTGGGCGCCAACCTCGCGCGCTGCGCGGACCTCACGCGCGCGGCGGCCGCCGGGGGTGCTTCGCTCGTCGGGTTGCCCGAGAACTTCGCTTATCTCGGGTCCGATCTCGACCACCGACTTTCGCTGGCCGAGGCGCTTCCGGGCCCAGGAGTGGAAGCGGGCGCAGCGCCGGGCCCGATTTTGTCGGCAATGCAGGCGCTCGCGCGGCAGACCGAGACGTGGCTGCTGCTGGGCGGATTCCCCGAGCGCGCGGCGTCGGCCAAGCTCGTGCACAACACGTCGATCCTGCTGCGCGCCGACGGCTCGATCGCGGCGACGTACCGCAAGATTCACCTCTTCGACGTCGACGTCCCGGGCGGCAAGCGCTTCCGCGAATCGGAGAGCATCGAGCCCGGCGACGATCTGGTGGCGGCCGACAC
>DATAZS010000525.1:0-6532 GCA_036271915.1 Polyangia bacterium | reverse complement strand
CGTCGATCACGTCGAGGCGCCCGACGGCCAGGTGCTCGAGCAGTTCCCGCCGCGCGTGCGCCGCGAGATCGCCGTGTCGCCCGAGAACCTGGCCTTCGTGCGCCAGGCGCTCGTGGGCGTCGTCAACGAGCCCAAGGGCACGGCGTACAAGGTGCGGTCGAAGGACATCGAGGTCGCGGGCAAGACGGGCACGGCGCAGGTGCGCGGGCGCGGCGCTGCGGACGCCGACACGTACGACGCCGCGACGCACGCGTGGTTCGTGGGCTTCGCGCCCGCGGGGCGCCCCAAGATCGCGCTGTCGGTGCTCGTCGAGCACGGCGGCCACGGCGGCGACGTCGCGGCGCCCGTCGCCGTCGAGATCATCGACAACTACTTCGCGCAGGTCGCGCCCGGCGACAAGGCGGCGCCGCGCGTCGGCCTGCCGCGCCGCCGCGGCGGGGGCATCATCCCCACGAGCGACGTCGAGGACGTGCCGCCTCCGCCCGAATCCATCGTGAAGGCCAACCGCGCGCGCGCCCAGGACGAGGAGGCCGCGTCAGCTCCCGTCGACGCGGCCCCTGCGCCGTCCGCGCCGCCGAAGAAGCCGCGGCCGGCGCCGAAGGCCGCCGCGCCGCTCGGCGAGGCGCCGCCCATGCGACTCGACTTTTCGAAGCCCGACGAGCCAGAGGCGCCGCCCGCCGAGGAGCCGCGCTGATGCGTCTCGTTGTCCTTTTGATCGCGGAGACGAGCCGCTGATGCGTCTCGTCTCCTGGCGCAAGGTGCGCTTTCGGTTCGACTGGACGCTCACGATGTCGGCGGCGTCGGTCGCGACGTTGGGCCTGCTCAACCTTTGGAGCGCGGTGCACGACCGCCAATCGCACCTGTTCACGCAGCAGGTGTCTTGGCTCGCGCTCGGCGCCGTCCTCATGATCGGCATCGCGACGCTGGACTACCGGCTCATCAGCCGTCTGTCGTACGTCTTCTACGCGTCGGGGCTCATGCTGCTCGTCGGCGTCCTCGTGGGCGGCAAGATGGTGGGCGGCGGCCGGCGCTGGTTCGATCTCGGCTCGTTCCACGTCCAGCCGTCGGAGCTCATGCAGGTGCTCACCGTGCTCGCGCTCGGCAAGTACCTCAACGACTCGCCCGCGCTCGAGGGCAGATCGTGGCGCCACCTCGCCATGCCCGTCGTCATCGTGAGCGCGCCCGCGCTGCTCATCGCGAAGCAGCCGGACTTCGGGACGGCGTTCCTCATTCTCGCGATCTTCTTCACGATCATGCTGACGGCGCGCCTCAAGCTCAAGACGCTGGGTGCGATCGTCGCCATGGCCGTCGTCGCGGCCTTCCCCATCTACCAGCACCTGTTGCGCGAGTATCAGCGCAAGCGCGTCGAGGCCTTCTTCAACCCGACCTCCGAGGGTGCGTACCAGACGCGCCAGGCGCTCAACGCCATCGGCTCGGGGCGCTTCCTCGGCAAGGGCTTCATGCACGGCACACAGATCCGCCTGCGGCACTTCCCGGCGCTGTGGACCGACTTCCCGTTCGCCGTGTGGGCGGAGGAGTGGGGCTTCCTCGGCTGCGTCGTCGTGCTGCTGCTCTATTCGTTTTTGATTCTGTGGGTGCTCAAGATCGCGAGCGAGGCGCGCGACCGCTTCGGCGCCACCGTGTGCGTCGGCGTCGCCGCCATGCTGTTCTGGCACGTCGCCATCAACATCGGCATGGTGAGCGGCATCCTGCCCGTCGTCGGCGTGACGCTGCCCCTCATCAGCTACGGCGGCTCGAGCGTCCTCACGACGATGGTCGCCCTCGGCATCGTCATGAACGTCAGCGTGCGTCGCTTCTCGTACTGACGCGCGTTCAGCGCGCGACGCTGTCGATGAAGCACGTGTTCGTCGAAGGGGACGTGTCCTCGGCATCGAACACGACCGTCGACCAGTAGACCGCCGCGTCGTCGGCGGCGATCGAAGTCGTCTCGAGGCCCCGGGGCGCCGGCACGAGGCGCGCGAGCGGCCGAGCGGCGCTGTCGGCGACGAGCGACGCGGCGACGACCTCCGAGTCTGTGGTGAGGAAGGCGGTGTCACCCACGACGGTGAACGCGGAGACCGCGTTAACCGCACCGAAGAGAGAGGTCGATTGCGGGCCTGCGGGGGAGAGCGGCGCGGAGAGACCGCCCTCTACGACATAGTCGGCCCAGTAGACCTGGCCGTTCTGGATGAAGATTGAGTCCATGAGGGGCCCGTCGGTGCGGGCGATCTGGCAGGAGACTGGAGCGTCGTTCCCATTCACTTCGACGCCGCACGCCGCGATCTGTCCAGGCGTCACGGTGGTGGCTTCGATGGTGCCGCCGAGGGCGTTCACGTAGGCCAGCGTCGTCCCCGAGATCGCGAGGTCCCACGGAGCGCCGTTCCGCGCCTCGTCGACGACATCGACGGGGGCGCCGCCGCCGGGGGGCACGGCATAGACGTGCGCGCCGCTCGAGAAGTAGACGGTCCCATCGGAGCCCACGGTGAACCCGTTGATGCCGGGGTGGGTGTCTTGCGCGCCGCCTGCGTTCGGGCTCGTCGCGACGAGCGTGGGCGTGCCGCCCGCCGCGGGGATCTTCATGAGGCTCTGCGCGCCGCCGTCGATCCAGTAGAGCGTGTCTCCGAAGAGCGCGAGCAACGTGGGGCCGTTCTGGTCCTGCGCGAGCGTCACGGCGGCGCCACCGCTCGTGGGCGCGCGGCTCACCGTGCCGTTCGCCGAGTCACTCCAGAACAACATGCCCGCCCCGACGGCGATGTGGAGACCGTCGCAGTTGGCGACGGGGCCGACGACGTGCGCCGAGGCGGGGCCACAGGCGCCGGCCCGGCAGGTCGCCGTGTCGGCGCAGACGTTGCCGCAGGTGCCGCAGTGGTCGGGATCGCTCACGGGATCGAAGCAGAAGTAAGACTGAGTGATGCCGGCGCAGCCCGCGGACGAAGACGGCGTCGCTTCGCCGAAGCAGCGATTGCGACAGAGCCTGTAGTTGGACGGCGAGCAGACGCAGATCCCATCGTCCGGGAACGAGCCCGAGGCCCTGGGACAGCTTCCGTCGACCGCAAGGAGTTGGCCATCGGCTGCGCCGCCGTCATAGCTCGTCGGGCCCGCGCCTTCGACGTTCCGCGGGTGGAGCGTGTCACGTCGCCCGCAGGCGAGCAGCAACGCGCCACCCAGCAGAAGCGCGCGCCACCGTCCCGCCGACATTGGAAGATAGTGAACCAACCGCGCTGGCCGGTCGGAGAGAATTCTGTGCCCCTACTTTCATAAGGGGGGAGCCACTGAGATGACCGCATCGGGCTTCCCGACGAGCGGGCGTGCACATCCATCGGCCAGGGGCGGCTCCCTAGTGCGATCTTGTAGGGAAAAGAATGTCTCTCCGGTATCGAACCGCGCAGAAGGTTCGTCAACGAGGATGGCAGAGCGAACGTCTCGGTCAAGGGTGATCAGCGTACGCTGGGGCGTGAGACGCGCTTGACAATGCACGAGCGCCGCGCGGACGCGTCGACGACCGTGAAGCGCCGGCCCAGGGCGGGCCTGGGCGCCGGCCGGACCTGCACCTTTCGTGAACTCGGGAGCAACCGTCGTGGCACGACGGTTGCTCGACGTGACGAGCATGTCGCGCTCGTTCACTTCGAAGGTCTCACTCGTTGCTTCAGCTCTCCTCGCGGCCGTCGGATGCGCGACGCCCGCGCCGATCGTTCGCCTCGAGCCGCGGGCCCCCAACAACGTCGTCTGGGTCGCCGGGCGCGCGGTTCAGGTGAAGGAGCGCGCCGGCGTTCGCGTCGCCGCCGCCTTCGAGCGGCAGTTGGGTAGAGGGCTCGGTGTCCGCCTCGAGATCGAGAACGGGACCGGCGCGCCCATCGACGTCAGCCCCGACGACGTGACGTTCATGACCTGCGCGAGCCGGGACAACACGAGCTGCGTCGGTTCGTGGGGCGTCGTCGATCCCGAACAGGTGCTCGCGGGGCTCGACGAGCAGCAGTCGCGCTCGACGGCCGAGGCTTCGAATCGTCAGAGCATGAATACGACGCTCGTGTTCCTGAGCGCGGTCGGAGACGCCGCGCAGATCGCGAGCGGGCACGCCGATCCGTCGACAGGGCTCAACACGGTTGCTGCCTCCGACGCCGCGGCCGCCGATGCCGCGCGCGCCGAGGGCGTTCAGATGAGCATCGAGGACCAGCGTGAGCTTTGGTCGAACGCCGCCCTTCGCCGCAACACGCTCGAACCGGGGCGGGGGACCTCAGGGCTCGTCTTCGTTCCCGTCGATTTGAAGACCCACTACCTCTGGGTCCACGTACGAGCGGGCGGGCAGACCTTCGCGTTCGGCTTTCAGCAGACGGTCAGGTCAGTCGCGCCGCGCGTCTGAAGCGCGACGATTCGCGATCAGGACTTACGCATCAGATCGTGCGCGTCGACGGTGCCGCGCGGCGGGCCGGCGGGGACGACGTTGGCGTCGGGCGGCGTCTGCGGCTCGCCCTTGACCTTCTCGCGCCACATGGCGCCCACGCCGCCCTGCGTGGCGATCGACGTCGTGCCCCGCGACATGAGCTCTTCCTTGTCGAGGATGGCGTCGACGCGGCGGTAGGTCGGCTTCGCGTGATCGAGCGTGTCCATGCGGATGGCGTCGCAGGGGCACGCCTCCGCGCACAAGCCACAGACGACGCAGCGGAGCTCATCGATCTCGAAGATCTTGGGGCGCTTCTCAATCGTGCCGTCGGGCGCTTCCTCGGGGACGATCGTGATGCAGTGGGCGGGGCACACCGTGGGGCACATCATGCAGGCGACGCAGCGAACCTGGCCGTCCTCGCGCAGCATGAGGCGGTGCAGTCCGCGGTTGCGCTCGGGATACGCCTTCTTCTCCTCGGGGTATTCGATGGTCTGGATCTCCGACTTCTTGCGGAGGCCGACGACATTCTTCGAGAAGTTCGAGACGAAGTGGCGAAACGTCACGCCCAGGCCCTCGGCGATCGCGGGCAGATACATCTGTTGCGAGAGGCTGCCCGGGCGGGTGACGACTTTGACTCCGACGGCCATGTGATGTCCTACCAGTTGAAGGCTTGTGCGGCGAGGATGATGAGCGCCGTGCACACGACGTTCGCGATCGAGACGGGCAGCAGGCGCTGCCAACCGAGGCGCATGAGCTGATCCGAGCGGAAGCGCGGGAGCGACCAGCGGATGAGGAGCTGGAACGAGCAGAACGCGAAGACCTTCATGAGCCACACCGTGGCCATGACGATGACGAACAGCACGTTCGGCAGGTGAGCGAGCATGAACCCGTCGATGTTGCTGCCGAGGTGCCAGCCGCCGAAGAACAGGCTGATCATGATGCCGCTCGACACGACGATCTCGAGGAACTCGCCGAGGAAGAACATGCCGAAGCGCAGGCCCGAGTACTCGACGAAGTAGCCGATGATCTCCGGCTCGCCTTCGGGGATGTCGAACGGCGTGCGCTTCGTCTCGGCGATGGCGGCCGTGAGGAAGAGGATGAAGCCGAGGGGCGCCGTGAAGATGCCCCAGCTGTGCGAGAAGTTAGCGGAGTCGAGGATCGACGTCTGCGCCGAGACGATCGCGCCGGGCTCGAGGGTGCCGAACACGAGGAACGAGCCGAGGATCGCCATCCCCATCGTGACCTCGTACGACATCATCTGCGAGCTGGCGCGCAGGCCGCCCATCATCGACCACTTGTTGTGCGAGGCCCAACCGGCGAGCGTCGCGCCGTAGACGGCCAGCGACGAGATCGCGAAGTAAAAGAGCATGCCGACGTCGAGGCGCGCGATCTGCAGCGGCACGGGCTGGTCGCAGACGGGCGCCTTGTCGAGCAGGTGGCCCCAGCACAGCGACGGACCGAACGGGATGATGGCCGCGACGATGAGGGCGGGCGCCATCGCCATGACGGGCGCCCACATGAACAGGAACTTGTGCGCCTTGCTGGGGACGTAGTCCTCCTTGAAGAGGAACTTCAGCGCGTCGGCGAGGAAGTGCGTGATGCCCCACGCCTTGACGGGACCGATGTTGGCGCGGTTGGGGCCGAGGCGATCCTGCATCATCGCCGACTGGCGACGCTCGAGCCACGTGAGGATCGAGGCCAAGGGCATGAGGAAGCCCAAGATCATGAACAGGATCTTCGCGGTGGCGGCGAGGATCACGAATCCGAGCGAACCGTAAGACATCGGTCTTTAGCCCCGTGAGTTGGCGAAGCGCAGTTGGAGGGGGCGCACGGCGCGACCCCACTCGGCGCCCTTGAGGAAGGCGAGCTGGCTCGCCGCTTCAACGAAGACGGCCTTCGCCGTCTGGAAGTCCATCGTCGACCCGAGCTTGCGCGCGAGGTGCGAGAGGATGTCCCAACCCGGGAGCGCGTCTCCCGCGGGCTCGATCGCGGCGTGAGCGCGCTGGACCATGCCCAGCTTGTTCGTGAACGTGCCGTCGAGCTCGGCCCAGCCGGCGAGCGGCAGCGCGACGTGCGCCGCCTGCGTGACGGCGTTCTTGTGCGTCGACAGTACGACGAGCGCGTCGAGGCGATCGAGCGGCATCGCCGCCG
>DATAZS010000524.1:0-2557 GCA_036271915.1 Polyangia bacterium | reverse complement strand
CGACGAGATTGCCGGTGATGGTCGTCGCGCCGTTGACGGGGACCGCGATCGTCCCCTTGCCCGCGAGACAGTCGGGCGTCGTCTTGAGGCCGACGTAGGCGTCGACCTCGAAGTCGATCGTGCCCGACGACGCGTACGACGAGTACTCGAAGGAGCCCGTCTCGAACGGCGCTTCGGCGTTCATCGAGGGACAGTGCAAGAGCTCAAACGTGGTCTTGTCGGCGCCCGTCACATTGACGACGCACGTGTGAATTTGACCGACGGACGAATCATCGAACGCCGTCGGCCCCGACGAATCGAAGCTGACGTTGATGTCGAAGTACTTGTACGTGTTGCAGCCCGCGCCCGCGAGGAAGGGCAGCGCGAGCGTCGCCACCGCGCCGAGGCGTCGCACGACGTGCTTCATCGGGGTTGCCTTGAACGTTTTCATCGGCCCTCTCCAAAGCAACCGGCCGGGTCGTTCATCGTGTTGCACGAGCGGACGTCGCCGCCCTGCATCTGGTGCCAGATCGCGCCGCCAGCGACGATGGCCAGCACGGCGCCTACGACGACGCCGCCCGTGATCGCCCAGAACTGCCACTTTTGATAAAACGGCGTCCCGCGCTCCTGGTCACGCTTGAGCTGCTCGTTGCGCGCCTGCCGCTCGAGGGCGGCGTCGGCGCGCTGCTTGTCGCGCTGAGCCTGCGCCTCGGGCGAGTCTTTGTCTTCGGCTTGCGTGGCCGCGGGACCGGACGGAGCGTCGCCCGCGGGCGCTCCCTCGTCGGTGCCGGGCTCGCCGCCACTCGGGGCCGCTTGATCCGACGAGCTGTCGCTCGCCGGGGCCTTCTTGCGGAACGAGACGTCCGCGTGCGCCGCACCCGCCACCAACACAACCACGATAACGGCACCCAGCGAAACGACCCCGCGCTTCCAGACTCGGGCTGCGGTCATGGGCGGCATATTACACAAGGTGTGGCCAGTTGGTAGCCCGAGGTTTTTTGGACGGCGGCCCGGGGGCGCCTCATGATTCGGTGAGGAGATTTCGATGCCCAAGGCCGCGACCAAGACAGCCAATACGACCCCCGCTTCGCCTTCGACGACCGGAAACGCGGCCGCCGCGCTGCCCTCGAACGAAGACATCGCGAAGCGCGCCTACGAGCTCTATTTGCAGCGCGGCTCGGAGTCCGGTTACGAGGTCGAGGACTGGCTGCAGGCCGAGGCGGAGCTCGTCGCCGCCGCGTCGTCCGCGAACCGCTGAACGCGCGCCGTCGCTTGTAACCGACGCGCTGGTCGTTACTCTAACGGCCATGGGTGGAGATCAGGCGAAGCTGTCGGGACCGGATCTGGCGGCGGGAATCGACGAGGCGACGCTTACGTCGGAGGCTTCGTTGCTGGGACACGCCACGGGCGAGCCCGTGCTGCTCGTGCGCCGCGGCGGCGACGTGCTGGCCGTGGGCGCGACGTGCACGCATTACAGCGGCCCGCTCGCGGAGGGCGCGATCGTGGGCGACACGGTTCGTTGCCCGTGGCACCACGCCTGCTTCGATCTGCGCACGGGCACGGCCGAGCGCGGGCCGGCGCTCAACGCCCTGCCCTGCTATTCGGTGGCGCGCGAGGGCGGCCGCATCCGCGTGGGCGCGCGCAAGCCGGACGTCATGCCAGCCGCGCCGACGGCGGCGCCGCGCACGATCGCGATCGTGGGAGCGGGCGCCGCGGGCGACGCGGCGGCGGCCACGCTGCGCCGAGAGGGCTTCGTCGGTGACATTCGCCTGTTCGGTGCCGACGCCGCGCCGCCCGTCGACCGACCGAACTTGTCGAAGGACTACCTCGCGGGGACGGCGCCCGAGGAGTGGCTGCCGCTGCGCGCGGAGGCGTTCTTCAAAGAGCAGCGCATCGACCTCGCCGTGGGCGCGCGCGTGACGGGCGTGTCGCTGGAGGCGCGCACGCTCACGCTGGCGGACGGCGTGACGGTCGCGTGGGACGCGCTGCTGCTCGCGACGGGCGCCGAGTCCGTGCGCCTTGAGGTGCCGGGCGGCGACCTGCCGCACGTGCGCACGCTGCGCACGCTGGCCGACGCGCGCGCCATCATCGCGCGCGCCAAGGACGCGCGCACGGCCGTCGTCGTGGGCGCGAGCTTCATCGGGCTCGAGGCGGCCGCGGCGTTGCGCACGCGCGGGCTCGAGGTGCACGTCGTCGCGCCGGACGCCGTGCCCTTCGCGCGCTCGCTCGGACCAGAGGTCGGCGCGTTCCTGCGCGGCGTCCACGAGGAGCACGGCGTGAAGTTCCACCTCGGTCAGACGGTCGCGTCGGTCGACGCGCGCGCCGTCACGCTGTCGGGCGGCGAGCGGCTCGACGCCGACCTCGTCGTCGTGGGCATCGGCGTGCGGCCCACGATCGCGCTCGCCGAGGCCGCGGGCCTCGCCGTCGATCGCGGCGTCGTCGTCGACGAACGGCTGCAGACCAGCACGCCCGGCGTCTATGCCGCGGGCGACATCGCGCGCTATCCGTACGGTCCGACGGGCGAACGCGTGCGCATCGAGCACTGGGCCGTCGCGCAGCGCATGGGTCGCGTCGCCGC
>DATAZS010000523.1:0-3613 GCA_036271915.1 Polyangia bacterium | reverse complement strand
CTCCCTCACCTTCAGCGTCGGCACGCCCCTCGACGAGGTGGAGCGGCGCCTGCTCCGCGAGACGCTTCGCCACGCCCGCGGCGACAAGTCCCTCGCCGCGCAGCTCCTCGGGATCTCGACGCGGACGATCTACCGCAAGCTCGGCGAAATCGAGGCGTAGCGGCCGTCGAACCGGCGCGATGTCAAATTGGCGAACACACCCGGTCCGAGGCGCTCGGCCGCGCCACGTTGGCGCGCCGTTCAGTGGTTGGAATCCCGGTTTTTGCCGCTGATTTCGCCGATTGACCCCTGGCACAAGGCTCGCTTACACCTCACGGGCGCATGGGCATCGACGGCTTCTTGAAGCGGTATTTCGGGGCCGTGCTGTGCCTGCTGATCGGCATCGCCGCCTATTTCCAGGCCTCTGGCATGGGCCAGCTCGTCGTGACCAGCGTCGCGCTCGACCCGTCGGCCATGCCGCTCGCGGCGCCGGCCTCGCGCTTCACGCCTCGCGCTGCGCCGAAGGACGCGTCCGAGCACACGGCGAACGCGTCCGTGATCCTGACGCGCAACCCGTTCGACTCGGTGACGGGCCCGCTCGACGGCAAGTCGATCGACCTGCCGACGTCGGCGCCGTCGGCGCTCGCGGCTGACTTGAACGCGAACCCGTACCTCGACAAGGACTGTGATTTCGCGAAGGTCGTGCTCATCGCGGCGTCGGACGACCCGTCGTGGTCGTTCGCGATCCTCGCCGGGTCCGACGGCAAGACGCAGATGCGCCGCGCCGACGACGACTTCAGCGGTCACAAGATCGATTTCGTCGGTGATCGCCGCGACGACGAGCAGCGGCAGCTCGACAAGCGCGACATCTGGGACCGCGTGTGGCTGACGACGAACGGCCTGCGATGCCAGGTGCGCGTCGGCGGCCCGACGCCGACCAAGGGCGCGCCCGCCGCGCCGTCGGCGAGCGCCGCCGCAGGCGAGCCACGGCACGGCTCGAGGCTCCCGTCCGAGATCGCGAACAAGATCCACAAGATCAGCGACACTCAGTACGACATCGAGCGCAGCGTCGTCGACGCGATCCTCGAGAACCAGGCGATGTTGATGCGCAGCGCGCGCGTCGTCCCGGAGAAGGAGGGCGACAAGGTCGTCGGCATCCGCCTCTTCGGCATCCGCAACGACTCGCTGCTCGGCACGCTCGGCGTCGAGAACGGCGACCGGCTCTCGAGCGTCAACGGCTACGACATGAGCGACCCCCAGAAGGCGCTCGAGGCGTACACGCGCCTCCGCACGGCCGACCACCTCACGCTGTCGCTCAACCGACACGGCTCGCCGATGAACCTCGATTACAACATCAAGTGAATTTCGATGGGGCCTCAAGCGGGCCCCGAACCCCATCTCGCAGAGATCGATCTCAGATTTGCCGCGATCCGCCGGTGGCACGGCGAGGAGCAGCAGGAGGAGCGCAGCACCCGTGGCAGGCAAACTCTCCAGCGTGTTCAACGAAGGAAGTCTCTTCAAGAGGACGCTCCTCCACGTGAGCACGTTCCTCGTCGGCTCGGTGACGTTCATCGCCGTGATGAGCTTCGTGCTCGTCTCGATCGCGAAGGGGATCGCTCCGTCCGAGCCGACGTCCACGTCCACGTCCACGTCCACGTCTTCCAGCATGGCGGCGAAGGCGAGCGCGTCTTCGGCAGCGTCGGGTGAGGCCAACGACGACGAGCCGGAGGCCGCGGCCGCGCCCGCCGGCGTGCCGCCCATGGGGATGCCTGGAGCGCGCGGCCGCTTCGGCCCCGGCCGCCACCCCATGCGCAACAAGGGCCGCGCGAACATGGCCGGTCGCAACGGCGCAGCCGCCGATTGACCCCGCGAGCCGCGCGCGAGATGCCGCTGCGAAACCCTCCGCCGAACCCCGAGATCGAACGCGCACGATGACCACCCTGAACGCTCGAGATCGCGCCGAAGACGCGCGCCCCCAGGAGCCGAGCCGGCCGCGGCGGCGCCTCCGCGCCCTGGCGCGCGGCTCGTGGCTCTGCGCGCCGCTCGTCGCGATGCTCGCCGTCGCCGCCACGCCAGAAGACGCGTCGGCGCAGCCTGCGCAGCTCCAGCAGCAGCGCAACAACCCGGTGCTGCGGACGCCCGGCCGCAAGAACCGGCGCTTCCGCAACAACCAGGATCAGGACACGATCGACGACGCGAACAAGGCGCCGACCACGCCCGCGACGCCGCCCGTGGTGCCGCCGCCGAAGAGCGGGACGGCGCCGCCCGCCTCGCCGCCGCCCGTGCCGGGGCAGGCCGACGACCCGATGGCCGCGAACAACGTGAAGCTCGGTCCGAAGGAGATCGACTTCAAGCCGCAGGGCGACGCGTACCTCGTCAACTTCAACCTCGACGACGCCGACCTGCCCGAGGTCGTGAAGGCGATCAGCCAGATCACCGGCCGGCGCTTCATCTATGGCGGCAAGCTGAAGCAGATGAAGGCGACGGTGTACTCGCCCGAGAAGGTGACCGCGGGCGAGGCGTACGCCGCGTTCCTCACGATCCTCGAGAACAACGGGATGACCGTCATCCCGCACGGGCGCTACCTCAAGATCGTCGAGTCGCAGGGCGTCGTGAACACGAACACGCCCGTCTATGGCTCGGCGTCGCCCGTGCCGGACGAGGATCGCTACGTCACGCGGCTCTACCACCTCGCGCACATGGACGCGGGCGAGGCGTCGACCGTGCTCTCCAAGTTCAAGACGAAGGAGGGCGACATCACGGCGTACGGGCCGTCGAACCTGCTCATCATCACCGAGACGGGGACGAACCTGCGGCGCCTCCTCCGCATCGCCGAGGAGATCGACGTCGGCGGCGCGGGCGAGCAGATCTACGTCGAGCCCATCAACTACAGCAACGCGACCGAGATGGCCGCGAAGCTGAACGAGGTGCTCGGCCTGCAAAAGGGCGGCGGCTCCGGCGCGGTCGCGTCGGCGATGGCCCCGGGTCGACCGGGCGCGGGCGGCCCGAGCGCGGGCAGCGTGACGGGCGGCGGCGCGGGCGCGCGCATCATCGCCGACGACCGCGCGAACACGCTCATCATGGTCGCGACGGAGGACGACTACCGGCGCCTGCTCGAGCTCATCAATCGCATGGACGTGAAGCAGTCTGGCGAGGGCGAGATCCACGTCATCCCGCTCCAGTACGCGGCCTGCAAGGATCTCTCGGCGACGCTCAACCAGATCCTCGGGCAGAGCGCGGTCGGCGGCTCGTCGTCGTCGGGGCGGCCGCCGGGCGCGCCGGGCGGCTCGTCGTCTCGACCCGTCGGGAGCAGCGGCTCGACGGGCACCGGCGCCGGCGGCGTCGGCCTCCAGGACGAGGTGTTCGAGGGCCGCATCCGCGTGACGTGCGACGAGTCGACGAACTCGCTCGTCACGACGTCGAGCCTTCGTGACTACGCGCAGCTGCGCAACGTGATCGACAAGCTCGACATCCCGCGGCGGCAGGTCTTCATCGAGGCGGTCGTGATGGACGTGTCGATCGACCGCTCGACCGACGTGAACATCGGCTACCACGCGGGCGCGCCGCTGAGCTTCGGCAGCCTCGGCGACGGCGTGTTCTACGGCGGCAACAACCCCGCCGCGTCGGTCGCGGG
>DATAZS010000522.1:0-5979 GCA_036271915.1 Polyangia bacterium | reverse complement strand
GGCCACGGGCGCGCCCGCCGCGATCCACGCGGCGCCCGTGTCGACGTAGCCGACGCACGCGTCGCCGTCGAACCAGTAGCGGAACCCCGGCTCGAGCATCTGGAACGACGTCGCGTTCCACCCGTGCTGCTTGAGCAGCGCGAGGGCTTTTGCGCGCGGCGTCGGCTCGTCGACCACGTTCGCATCGTAGCCGGTTGCCGCGCGGGCGGTTGACCGCGTGCGCGCCGTCGGTCACAAACGTCGGGTGAGCGTGCGCGTCGGCGTGTCTTCGTGTCTGCTGGGCGCTCCCGTGCGGTACGACGGGCAGCACAAGCGCGACGCGTTCTTGAACGAAGAGCTCGCGCCGTTCGTGACCTGGGTCGCCGTGTGCCCCGAGGTCGAGGTCGGCATGGGCGTGCCGCGGCCGCCCGTGCGCCTCGTGCGCGGGCCGCGCGCACGCACGCGCATGTTGGGCGTCGACACCGGCGTCGACTGGACGGCGCGCATGGAGGCGTTCGCGGCGCGGCGGGCCGATGCCCTCGCGCGCGAGGACCTCGCGGGCTACGTGCTGAAGGCGAAGTCACCGAGCTGCGGCCTGGATCGCGTGAAGGTTCACGAAGCGTCGGACGCCGGTGAAGGGCAGCCGACCCACGACGGCGTCGGACTCTTCGCGCGGGCGCTCATGGAGCGATTGCCCAACTTGCCCGTCGAAGAAGAGGGGCGGCTGCACGACGCGCGGCTGCGCGAGAACTTCATCGAGCGCGTGTTCGCGTACGCGCGCGTGCGGCGGCTGTGGGAGGGGCGGTGGACGACGGGTGACCTCGTGGCGTTTCATACGGCGCACAAGATGCAGCTCCTCGCGCACTCGACGGACGGCTACCGCGCGCTCGGGCGGCTCGTCGGCGGCGTCAAGACCGTGCCGCGCGCCGAGCTGCGCGATCGCTACGAGGCGGCGTTCATGGCCGTGCTGCGCAAGCCCGCGACGCCGGGCCGCCACGCCAACGTGCTCATGCACATGATGGGGCATCTGAAGGCGCACCTCGACGAGGCGGGCAAGGCGGAGCTGCTCGGCCTCATCGAGGACCACCGCGTGGGGCTCGTGCCGCTCATCGTGCCCGTGACGATGCTGCGCCACCACGTGCGCCGCCTCAGCGTCGCGTACCTGTTGGGGCAGACGTACCTCGAGCCGCACCCCAAAGAGCTGATGTTGCGTAACCACGTCTGAGCGGCGCGCGTTGTCACGAAGATGACGACCAGCTCGTGGGGGCTGCACTGGTTCCGGCGCGACCTGCGCGTCGCGGGCAACCCCGCGCTGCGCTGGAGCTGGCGCGCGCACGGCGGCCGCGTGTTGGGCGTGTTCTGCTTCGACGCGGCATTCCTCGCGCGCGCCGACTTCGGCGTCGATCGCTTCGCGTTCTTCCTCGAGACGCTCGTCGCGCTGCGCGACGAGCTGCGCGCCGCGGGGGGCGATCTGCTCGTGCTCGACGAAGGGCCGGCCGCGGCCTTCGCGCGGCTCGCCGCGACGCTGGACGCGCGCGGCATTGCGCGGCCCGCGACGGTGTCGTGGAACCGCGACTACGAGCCGTTCGCGCGCGCACGCGACGCCGCGATGACGGAGCTGTTCGAAAAGAAGCTGGGCGCCACGACGCACACCGAGCGCGATCACTTGATCATCGAGCCCGACGAGCTGCGCAAGAAGGACGCGCCCGACGACGCGACGACCTTCTATCAGGTGTACACGCCGTTCGCGCGGCGCTGGTTCGAGCTGCTCGCGACGCCGCGCGTGCGCGCGCGCGTCGAAGATCAGCGCGAGGGGCTCGCGTACCTCGCGCGTCGCGCCCGCGGCGAGACCGTGCCGCTGTTCTCGCTGACCTGGCCCGCGCTCTTCGGCGGGCGCGCGCCGCCCGAGGATCACCTGCGGCGCTTCATCGACGCCACCGTCGCGCGCGTGCGCGTGCCGATTCCGCGCGCGGGGAGCCTGGCCGCGCTCGAGCGCCTGCGCGCCTTCGAGCCGACGCTCGACGACTACAAGGACCGGCGCGACCTACCCGCCGGGGACGGCACGTCGCGCCTGTCGATGTTCTTCAAGAACGGCTCTCTGACGCCCGCGCAGGCCATCGCCGCGCTCGGGCTCGAGAGCGCGGCGTTCGGCGCGGGCAGCGGCCGCAGCACGTTCGTGCGCGAGCTCGCGTGGCGTGAGTTCTATTACCACGTGCTGTGGCACCGCCCCGACGTCGAGACGCGCGCGTTCCTGCCACGCTACCGCGCGCTCGCGTGGGAGAACCGCGAGGATTGGTTCGAGGCGTGGAAGGCGGGGCGCACGGGCTATCCCATCGTCGACGCGGGCATGCGGCAGCTCGCGACGACAGGCTGGATGCACAACCGCGTGCGCATGATCGTCGCGTCGTTCCTCACGAAGGATCTGCTGATCGACTGGCGCTGGGGCGAGCGCTGGTTCATGGAGCGCCTCCTCGACGGCGATCTCGCGCCCAACAACGGCGGCTGGCAGTGGGCGGCGTCGACGGGCTGCGATCCGCAGCCGTACTTCCGCATCTTCAACCCGACGCTGCAGGGCCGCCGCTTCGATCCGACGGGCGCCTATGTGCGCGCCTTCGTGCCCGAGCGCCGCGGCGACGACGCGAAGGCGATCCACGAGCCGCGCGCGCCCCTCGTCGAGCACGCGACGCAAAAAGAGAAGGCCCTCGCGCTGTACCGGGGCGCGCAGGCGTAGCATCCTGGCCCGACGTGGACCGAGAGCGAAGACCGCCGCGGATCGCGCACTCGCTGCGCGAGGCCCTGCCCGGGGATGTCATGTACGTCGACCGCCACGGCGAGGTCTTGTCGCGGGGCCAGTTCCTCCGCGTGCGGACGCTCGCGCTCGCGCGCGTCACGGCGTACGCCGCCGTCATGGGCGCCGTCGTCGGCGGCCTCGCGAGCTCGCTCCTGCCGGGCGTGATCGCGGGCGGGCTCACCGCCGCGCTCCTCCATCGCAAGAACGCGCGCCCACGCCGAACACTGACGCGCGTCACGGCGCTCGTGACGGCCGGCCAGCTCGTCGAGGCGCGCGCCGTGCTGTCGACGCTCGACGGCCAGATGCTCGATCCCCATTGGGCGTTCGCGCTCGCGCGGCTCCAGTATCGCCTCGACTGGATGGACGGCGCGCACGCGCGGGCGCTCGCGAAGTGCGTGCGGCTCTGTCGAAGGTATCGCCACGGCCAGACGCTGCACGACGCCGTCTGGCTGTTCGCGATCGCGGGACGCGCGTCGTCGGCGCGCAAGGTGCTGGCCGCGATGCCGCGCGACGCGGGCGAGTGGGCGACGCTGCGTCGCGAGAGCGCCGAGCTGCGCATCGCGTTCCTCGAGGGCGCCTTGCCCACGGCCTGGGACTCGAACCGCCTGCACGACGCCGCGCGCGTCGTGCTGCAGACGTCGCTGTTCGGCGGCGTGTGCGCGCTGCTCGCGTGGGCGTTCGAGCGGCGCGGCGACGTCGAGATGACGCGTCACCTCGTGTCCGAGACGCCGTCGCGTCTCGGAGAGAGCTCGCTCGCCGCCATCGATCCGCCGCTGCACGCGTGGTTCGTGGCCGCCGGGCGTCGCGACGGGTGAAAGCAATCCGCCGTCGCGATATCCTCGCGCGATGCTCGTCTCCTCGCTCGTCCTGTTGTTGTCGACGGTTTCTCCGGTCGTCCCCGCGGTGACGCCGCACGCGGTCGTCGTCGCGCAGTGGCAGGCTGCGCCGCCGCCCCCGCCGCGTCAGCCCACCGTCGTCGAGGCGCCGCCGCCTCCGCCGCCCCCGCGCTCCGTGGCGGCGCCCGTCGCGCCGCGACCGGGCTTCGTCTGGGTCGACGGCGCGTACGAGTGGCGCGCCGGCAAGTACATGTGGGTCGAGGGCCGCTGGGAGCGCGAGCGCCCCGGCCACCGCTGGTACGCGGGCCGCTGGGAGCGCGAGGGCAACCGCAACGTCTGGCACCCCGGCGAGTGGCGCGAGCAGGCGCGCGAGGAGCGGCACGACGCGCGGCACGAAGAGCGGCACGAAGAGAGGCAGGAAGAGCGGCACGAAGAGCACCGCGAGGACAAGCGCGCCCGACACGAAGAGCACCGCGAGCGCCGCGAAGAGCGCCGCGAGCGCCGCGACGACGGTCGCTGACCCGAAACGCGCCCGTCGCTTGACCGGCTCCGACGGGGGCGATAGCGTCGCCCCCACTCAGCTTGGAGATGATCGGGCGGACAGTCGGGAACTACGTCATCCGGGCCCAGGTCGGGGAAGGCGGGATGGGGATCGTCTATGTCGCCGAGCACCCGCAGATCAGCCGGCGCGTCGCCGTCAAGGTCCTGCACCCGGGCAATGATCGCGCGCCCGAGCTCGTGCATCGGTTCTTCACCGAGGCGCGCGCGGCGTCGGAGATCCGCAACGAGCACATTGTCGACGTGCTCGACTTCGGCCAGCTGCCCGACGGCTCGCCGTACCTCGTCATGGAGTGGCTCGAGGGGCAGAGCCTCGCGGCGTTGTTGCGCGACACGCCCGTGCTCGCGCCCGCGCGCGCGGCGCGCATCGTTCGCGGCGTCACGCAGGCGCTGCGCGCGGCGCACGGCAAGGGCGTCGTCCACCGCGACCTCAAGCCCGACAACGTGTTCCTCGTGCCGCGCGACTCGGATCCCGACTTCGTCAAGGTGCTCGACTTCGGCATCGCGAAGCTGATCGCCGCGGGCGCGTCGCCGACGTTCCAGACGCAGACGGGCGCCATCATGGGCACGCCCGCGTACATGTCGCCCGAGCAGTGCCGGGGCGCCAAGGAGATCGACGACCGCTCCGACATCTACTCCGTGGGCGTCATGGCATATCAGATGGTGACGGGGCGGTTGCCCTTCGCGGCCGACTCGCTGGGTGAGCTGCTCTTCAAGCACCTCGGCGAGACGCCCGTGCCGCCCGACGCGATCCTGCCGTCGCTGCCCGTGGGGTTGAGCGCGATCATCGACCGCGCGCTCGCGAAGGAGCCCGACAAGCGGCCGACGTTGGCCGAGCTCGCGGCGGCGATGGACGCCGTCGAGTCGGGCGCCGATCCGGCGCGCGGCGACGCGCGGGCGGTCGAGGCCACGGCGGCGACGCAGGCGCAGCTGCCCGTCGCGAGCACGACGTTGGGCGGATCGGCGAGCGAGCTCGGGATCGAGCACCGCGTCCCCACCGTCACGGCGACGCCGCGCAAGGGCGGCGGCATCGTCGTCGCGGCGCTCGTGGGCGGGCTCGCCGTGGGCGCGATCGTCTATGTCCTCTCACGCCCCGCGGCTCACGCGCCGGCGGCATCCGCCGTCGCGCCCGTCGCCGCGCCTCCCGTTGCCGCGCCTCCCGTTGTGGCTCCGGTCGTGACGGCGCCGCACGCAGCGCCCGACGTAGCGCCCGACGTAGCGCCAGCCGAGGCGGCCAAAAGCGCGTCGCCCGCAGCGCCGGCCGTCGAGAGCCACGCGCACGCGACGAAGCACCACGGCGCGACCGCTCGCACGTCCGACGCGGCGGAGAAGGGCTATCGTGGGTCGCGGCTCGATCTCGACACCGATTTCCCGGGCGGTGAAAGTCACGCCAGGGCGAAGCCGTGAAGCGTCTCGCGCTCCTTGCGATGCTCGTGAGCACGCCCGCGTTCGCGGCGCCGCCACCCGCGCCGCCGACGAGTCCCGCGCCCGTGTCCGCCGCCAAGCTCGGCGAGGCGCGGCTGCACTTCCAGCAGGGCGTCGCGCTCTACAAGGATCAGAACTTCGACGCCGCGCTCGCCGAGTTCCAGGGCGCGTTCGCGATCTCGGGTGAGCCCGTCGTGCTGTACGACCTCGGCCTCACGCAGAAGGCGCTGTTCCGTTACGGCGAGGCCATCGACACGCTCGAGAGATATCTGTCGGACAGCGCCGCGCGCGGCCAGCCCGTCGCGAAGGCGCGCCGCGCCGAGGTCGAGAAGACCGTCGCCGAGATGAAGAGCCTGCTGGCCGACGTCACGCTCGTCGTCAAGCCGCCCG
>DATAZS010000521.1:0-10278 GCA_036271915.1 Polyangia bacterium | reverse complement strand
CGGCGATCGCCTCGCGGCGCTCGACGTCCGCGTCGGGGCGACGGGCGTTCCGCTCACGTACTTCGAGATCGCGACCGTGCTGGCGTTCTTGGCGTTCGCCGAGGCGGGGGTCGAGGTCGCCGTCCTCTAGACCGGCCTCGGTGGGCGGCTCGACGCCGTGACGACCTGCGAGCCCCTCGCCACGGCGGTCACGAGCATCTCGCTCGACCACATGGACTACCTGGGCGACACGCTGCGCGCGATCGCGCGTGAGAAGGCCGGCATCATCAAGCCCGGCGTCCCGCACCTCGTCGGCGCGCTGCCGCCCGAGGCCGACGACGAGATGGAGCGCGCCGCCGCCTCGCTGAACGCGCCGCTCCTGCGCCTCGGGTGCGACTTCCAAAAGCCGGCTGACGACGTCGCGATCAACCTGCCGGGTCCGCACCAGCGCGCGAACGCCGCGCTCGCCGTCGCGCTCGCGACGCGCGCGTGCGCCGCCGTCGGCAAGCCGCTCGCGCCCGCCGCCATCACCGAAGGGCTCGCGACGGCGCTGTGGCCCGGGCGCCTCGAGCGCGTCACGAGCGACGTCCTGCTCGACTGCGCGCACAACGTCGAAGGTGCCCACGCGCTCGCGGCGGCGCTGCCCGCGCTCGCGGGCGGCAAGCCGATCGCGCTCGTGCTCTCCGTCGTGCGCGACAAGGACGCATCAGCCATCCTCGCGGCGCTCGCGCCCTTGGCCGGCGCCGTCATCGCGACGCAGTCCTCGAACCCGCGCGCGCTGCCCGCCGCCGATCTCGCTTCGGCCGCGCGCGCGCACGCCTCGAACGTCAAGGCAGCGCCCGACGCGATCATCGCGCTCAACCTCGCGCGGCGCTTCATCGGCCACGAGGGGCTCGTCGTCGTCGCGGGCTCGATCTTCCTCGTGGGCGAGCTGCGCGCCCACTTGCTGGGTGAGGCCCAGGATCCGACGCCGCTGTCGGATCCGCTGTAACGGATCCGACGCCGCCCGCTACCAGGTGTTCATGCTGAGGCCGCGCGTCGTCTCGCGGCGCGGCGTGCGGGCGGGCTGGCTGTACCACGCCGTCTGCGCGCGCGGCGCGGGCTCCTGCTCGAAGCGCATGAAGAAGACCTTGAGGTAACGGTTGCGGCCGATGCGCTCGTGGCCCACGAGGCCGCCCAAGATCTCCCACATGAAGTCGCCAGGGCGCTTGACGGCGACGTTGTAGAAGGGCGCCACGACCCAGTGATACGTGCCGTCGGGCGCGCCCGCGGCCGTAAGGCCCGTGCGGTGATAGATCGTCGGGAACACCCAGGTCGACTCGTGATCGGCGCGTCGCCAATTGGCGTACACCGGCAGGACGACCGTCGTGCGGTCGCCGCCGCTCTCGAAGTGCCAGTACAGCGGGAAGCCGACCGTCGTCGAGCCCTCGGGCGTCGCGTGGCTGAAGTACAGCGGCGCGAGCGCGAACGAGGTGCCCGCGACCTCGTTGGCGTGGCGGAAGTACAGCGGGAACAGCACCGTCGTGCGCGCGAGGTCGAAGTCGTGGAAGTCGTAGTAGAGCGGCAGGCCGAGCGTCGTCGACGACGTGACGTCGCGGTGGTGCCAGAAGAGCGCGAGGAAGGTCGTCGTGACGTCGTCGGGGCGGCGCCGCGTGTACAGCAGCAGCGGCGGCACGATCGTCGTGTGCGTCTCGCGGTGAATGCCGGCCAGCACGCCCGCGTTGTCCGTGCGCGTGTAGAAGAAAGGAACAACGGGACCGGCGTAGGTGTAGCTCTCCGTGGGCGTGCGCTTGAACCCGAACAGCAGCGAGAGGAACACGCTGCGGTTCGGGCCGTGCGCGCGATAGAAGACCGGCATGAGCGCCGTCGAGCCCGAGCCGTCGGCGGGATCGTGCGAGAACCACAGCAGCGGCATGAGGCCGTACGTGCGGTCGGTGCCGCGCGACGCCCACAGGAACGGGCCTACGAGCGTCGACGTCGCCTTCGCCTTGTCGTCGGCGAAGCGCCAGAAGATCGGGAACACGACGTGGTGGCTCTTGCCGTCACGATCGCCCGACCACCACAGCGGGAACAGGACGGTGGTGCTGCCGGATTTGTCGCGCGTGTGCCAGAACAGCGCCGCCAGCGTGCGATCGGTGCCGGTCTTGACGTCGTGATGATGGAACGCGAGCAGCAGCGGGATGATCGTGACGCTGCGGTCTGCGTTGCGCGCATGGAAATAAAAGGGTGCAAAGCCCGTGTCGCGCACGCCCGTCGCCGTGTGGTCGTACCAGGTCCCGATGACCGTCGTCTCGCGATCGCCGCCCGACGAGTGCCAGAACAGCGGCAGGAACGTGTCGACCTTCCCGCCGTCGGCGCGGCGCTGGTGGAAGATCGTCGGGAAGACGTACGTGTCGCTCTCGCCGGCGTCCTCGTAGTGACCGAAGAGCGGGACGAGCACGCGGCTCTTGTGGCCCGGGCCGTCGAGCGCGAAGAACGGGCCGAACTGGCGCGTGCGCTCGCCCGTCGAGCGGCGCGAGAGGTCCGCGTAGAGCAGCGGGATGAAGCGCGCCGTGAGGTCTTCGTTCTTGAACCAGAAGAACGGACCGAAGAAGCCGGCGTCGCGGCGCGGGCCGCGGGCCGCGAAGCCCACGGGCGTCACGAGCACGCGCGTGTACGCGTCGCGGTGGTAGTAGAAGAGCGGGAACACGACGCCCGTCGTCTCGTCGGCGCCGTCCGGCCGCGCGCCGCTGCGGAAGAACGCGATCGGGAAGAGCGCGGTCGTCGACTCGCCACCCCACGACCGGTGCCAGAACGGCCCCACGACGGTCGTCGAGCGCTGTTGCTCGGCGTCGCGGAAGTGCCACACGACGGGGAACAGCACGAAGTGCGAGCGCGTCGCGCCCGAGCGCGCATAGAGGATGGGGACGATGGGCCCCACGCCCAGGCTCCAGCCGTCGCGGTCGGAGTGGAAGTAGCCGAGCGGCGTCGCCGTCGTCGACGACTGCAGCCGCACGCTCGCGAAGTGCCAGTAGAGCGGGAACTGGACGGCGTACGAGTCGCCCTTGTCGGCGCCGAAGAACGTCAGCAAGGGCAGGATGCCGCCCGCGTGTCCCTGCGCGTCGCGGTGCCAGTAGAAAAACGGCACGAGTGCCGTCGTCGTGTCGTTGGCGCCGGCCCAGTGCCAGAAGAGCGGCGCGACGACGGCGTGCGAGCGGCCCGCGTTGTCTCCGAAGTAGGCGAGGGGGAAGAGGCCGCCGCTCCAGCCGCCGTTCTTGAAGCTGCGCCAGTAGGCCCACACGGGCGGCACGCCCACGATCGTCGTCGTGTCGCGCGGACCCGAGCGGCGGAAGAAGACCGGCAGCAACGCCGTCGCCGTCGCGTCGGTCGCCGCGTCGTGGAAGTGCCAGAAGAGCGGCAGCAGCGCGCTCGTCGTGCCCTGCGGATCGTCACGCAGGTACAGCAGCAGACCGTACAGGCGCGTCGTCGAGTCCTCGACCTCGGAGTGGTGATGGACGTACAGCGGCGTGAAGACGCGCAGCTGCTGCGTGGGATCGTGCCGCCAGAAGCTCAGCAGCGGCACGATCGCGAGCGTGCGCGAGCGCGCGTCGTCGTCCCAGCTCCAGCCGCCGAGCGGCGAGATCAGCGCCGTCGCGCGTCCGTGCTCGGACTTCTCCCAATAGAACAGCGGCACGAGCAGCTTGTGCGCCGTGCCGGCCTTCTCGTCGCTCCCGCTCCACCACAGCGGGAAGACGGTGTCGAACCGCCACGCCTGGCGCTCGAGGTGCAACCACAGCAGCGGCAGCGTCACGGTCGAGTTCGTCCCGGCGCCTTTCCAGCTCCACACGAGCGGGAAGAACACCGTCGAGCGATCGTCCTTGTCCTTGAAGTCCCACAGCAGCGGGAAGACGACGTTGTAGGCGCTCTTCTCCTTGCGATCCTCGCCGTGCCAGTAGAGCCACAGGAAGGAGTTGTCGCTCTCGTCGGCGTCCTCGTAATTGAAGCCGAGCCACGTGAAGATCGACCCGCCGTCCTTGTGCTTGCTCGCGTAGAAGAGCGGCAGGACGAGCGTGTGCTCGCTGTCCTTGTCGTGCCACCCGAAGTTGAGCGGGAAGATCCACGTGAAGCCGCTGTCGGGGCCGCGCGATGTCGCGACGAGCGGCGGGACGACGGTGACGACGTTGCGGGCGGCGTAGTCGTGGAAGCGCCAGAAGAACGGCGCGATGACGCGCGCCTCGGACTTCGGCGTCCACGTGTGCCAATACAGCGGCGCCCAGATGTTGAAGCCGCTCGTGCCGCGCTTGGCCCAGTAGACGAGCGCGATCTCGCGGAACGTCCCCTCGCGGTAGTAGAGGTAGAGGACATTCGTCGAGCCCTGGATCGCCTGACAGGTCTTCTGCTGGCAGATCGTCTCGTCGGGGCAGTCGTCGTCGGACGCGCAGACCTTGGCGGGGGCGGGCGCAGGCGCCACCGCCGGCTTCACGTCGGCGCCCGGCTTGGCCTCGTCGCTGGCGTCGGCGACACGAATCGGATCGAGCGCGACGCCCGCGGTCGGCGCGCCGGCGTTCACGTGGCGAAACGGATCGAGCCCGACGCTCGCGCGCGCGGAGCTCCCGCCCAACAGGACGAGGCCGATGACGATCGGGAGCGCGAAGCGGCGCAAGGCGAACAAGGCGGGAACGATCACGAGCGAAGGGCGTCTTCTGAGTTTTCCGAGTTTCGCCGCGTCACTGGGGAGGGAGCATCTTCCACTCGCCGTTCTCGCGCACGAAGGCGATCTCGCCCGTGTCGCTCTCGTCGCCCTTTTGGCGCAGCACCTTCAACGTCGCGGTGTCGCCCTTGGTCGCCGAGCCCTTGATCTGGAACTTCGTGCCCTCGATCTCCTTCTGCATCTTCTTGAGGCCGCCCTGCGCGTCGCCGAGGCCCATCTGCTGCGCGAGCATGCCCTGGTACATGAGGGCGTAGCAGTCGATGATCTTCTCGGTCGCGCCCTCACCGAGGGCCTTGCGCCAGCGGTCGAACGTCTTCTCGGGCGTCGAGAACTCGGGCCGCGCCGGCGGCAGCTGGAACGAGATGCTGCGGATCTTCTCCTTGGGCAGCTTCATCGTCTGGCCGTTGACGTCGATGCTGTAGACGCCGTCGTAGTAGTGGATGATCTTGCCGTTCAGCTTGGTCTTGTCGACGAGCTCGATCACCTCGGCGCGCGCGCGCGGCGCCGACGCGAGCAGCGCGCCCACGAGCGCGATCAACAGAAGGCCAGCCTGGGTCGGTCTTCGCATGGTCATGTCCCGGGCCGTTGGACCCAAGACCCCTAAGCCGAGATGCCCGGCGCGGGGAACTTCGCGCACAGCTCGCGGACCTGGGGCCGGATCTTGTCGGCGTTGTCTTCGGTCGGGTTCGAGATGACCTGGTCCATCCACGCCGCGATCTGCTTCATCTCGGGCGCGCCCATGCCGCAGCTCGAGATCGACGGCGACCCGAGGCGGATGCCCGACGGATCGAACGGCTTGCGCGTGTCGTAGGGCACGGCGTTGTAGTTGAGCTCGATGCCCGCGCGGTCGAGCGCGCGCGCCGCGATCTTGCCCGAGACGTTCTTGTTCGTGAGATCGATGAGGATGAGGTGGTTGTCGGTGCCGCCCGACACGACATCGTAGCCCTTCGCCATGAGCTCGGCGGCGATGACGCGCGCGTTCGCGACGACGAGCTTCGCGTAGTCCTTGAACGACGGCTGCGCCGCCTCTTTGAGCGCGACGGCGAGCGCCGCGATCGTGTGCACGTGCGGGCCGCCCTGCACGCCGGGGAAGACCGCCTTGTCGATGGCCTGCGCAAACTCGGCCTTGCAGAGGATCATACCGCCGCGCGGGCCGCGCAGCGTCTTGTGCGTGGTCGTCGTCACGACGTCGGCGTGCGGGACGGCCGACGGATGCACGCCGCCCGCGATGAGGCCCGCGATGTGCGCGATGTCCGCGCAGAAGCGCGCGCCCACGTCGCGCGCGATCGACGCCATGATCTCGAAGTCCCACAGGCGCGAATACGCGCTGCCGCCGGCCCACAGCAAGGCGGGGCGCTCGCGCTTTGCCAGGTCACGAATCTCGTCGTAGTCGAGTCGGCCCGTGTCCTTGCGGATGCCGTACGGCACCGACGTGAAGAACTTGCCCGAGATCGACACGCTCCAGCCGTGCGTGAGGTGGCCGCCCATGGGCAGCGCGAGGCCCATGACCTTGTCGCCCGGCTTGAGGAACGCGAGGTACGCGGCCAGGTTCGCGGGCGAGCCCGAGTACGGCTGCACGTTGGCGTGCTGCGCGCCGAACAGCGACTTCGCGCGGTCGATCGCGAGCTGCTCGAGCGGATCGACGAACTGCTGTCCCTCGTAATACCGCTTGCCCGGGTACCCCTCGCTGTACTTGTTCGTGAAGACCGACGACGAGGCCTCGAGGACGGCCGTCGAGACGTAGTTCTCGGAGGGGATGAGGCGAATCGTGTCGGCCTGGCGTCGTGCCTCGGCGCGGCAGAGCTCTGCCACCTGCGGATCCTCGGCTGTCAGCGCGTCAAACGTCGTCGGCATGAGGAGCGCAAGCTATTCTCCCGGTGCGCCTCAGTCAATGGTTAGCCGCCACACGGAATGGGAAGCTGGCACGGTTGCCAAACTGGCCCTAAGCGATATGTTTCCTGGTAATTCTTTGGCTGCTGCGACATGAAGACGCACCTATGAAGAAACTTAAGGGCGCCCTGGTCGGCTACGGGTTCATCATGGAGCGTGGGCACGCCGCCGGTTACCGCGCGCGCGCCGAAGACGGGGCGAAGTCCGACGTCGAGATCGTCGCCGTCGCCGACGTCTCCGCGGAGCGCCGCGCGCTCGCGCAGCGCCACTTCCCGAGTGCGCGCGTCTACGCCGAGCACCGTGAGCTCCTCGCCACCGAGCGTGACCTCGACTTCTGCGACATCGCGACGCCGCCGTCGGACCACGCCGAGGTCACGCACGCCGCGCTCGATCGCGGGCTGCACGTGCTGTGCGAAAAGCCCCTCGCGACGTCGATCGAGGACGCGCGCGCGATGCTGCGCCACGCGACGGACGCAGAGCGCGTCCTTTATCCCTGTCACAACTACAAGCACGCGCCCGTCGTGAAGACCGTGCGCGCCGTGCTCGAGTCGGGACGCATCGGCAAGGTGCACCTCGTGACGCTGCAGACGTTCCGCAACACGCACGCCAAGGGCGTGAACGAGTGGCGCACCGATTGGCGGCGCGAGCGCCGCTACTCGGGCGGCGGCATCGCCATGGACCACGGCAGCCACACGTTCTATCTGGCGTTCGAGTGGCTCAAGGCTTACCCGACGGCCATCACGGCGCGCATGACGACACGAGGTCCGTTCGACACCGAGGACGACTTCACGTGCAGCCTGACTTTTCCCACGGGCGTCGCGTCGGCCCACCTGTCGTGGAACGCGGGCGTGCGCAAGGTGCTGTACACGGTGCACGGCGAGCGCGGGGCCGTGCGCGTCGAGGACGACGCCATCGAGGTCGCGACGCAGGTGCCCGGGCCGAGCGGCCAGCCCGATCAGATCGACTGGAAGTTCGAGCGCGAGTCGATCTCGTCCGACTGGATGGACTCGAGCCACGTCACCTGGTTCAACTCGCTGTTCGACGACTTCAAGTCGGCCATCGATCGCCGCGAGTTCGTGGGCCAGGAGGCGCGCGAGTCGTTCCTGTGCGTGCAGCTCATCGCGACGGCCTACGCGTCGGCGCGCGACGGCAGCCGCGAGCTGCCGCTGCCCGGGCTCGCCGCGCTCGAGGGCGACGACGTCACCGACAGGCTCGCCAGCAAAGCCAACAAGGCGCGTGGCGCGGGAGCGCGCGACCTCGGTCAGTGATGGGCTCGTCCATGCAGGTAAAAGACATCTACTTCTCGTACGGAATGTGGGCCCTCACGGTCGCCGTGTCGGGGATCTATCTCGTGCGCGCGCTGTTGAAGGGCCGAGCCCGCCACGCGCGCACCGACGCCGACGGCGGCAGCGTGTTCTTCAACAAGGCCTCGATGGAGATGGGCTACTGGATGTTGTCGCCCGTCGTCGACGCGCTCGCGGCGCTGCACATCACGCCCAACATGGTCTCGCTGTTCTCGCTCGTGCCCGCGCTGCTCGCCGCCGTCGCGGCCGGCCTCGGGTGGTTTGGGCTCGCGTGCGCGCTCGCGACGCTGGGCTCGCTCTGCGATCTCGTCGACGGCGTGCTCGCGCGGCACACGGGCGTCGCCTCCGACGCGGGCGAGGTGCTCGACGCGGCCATCGATCGCTACATCGAGTTCTTGTTCCTCGCGGGCGTCGCCGTCTACTACCGCACGCACTGGATGATGCTCGCGCTCACGCTCGCGGCGCTCTTCGGCAGCTTCATGGTGAGCTACACCACGGCCAAGGCCGAGGCCATGGGCGTCGAGCCGCCGCGCGGCTCCATGCGCCGCGCCGAGCGCGCCATCTACCTGCTCGTCGCGGCGGGCCTCGTGCCGTTCTCGCGCGTGCTGTTCGCCAATACGCCGTCGCACGCGCTGCGCGAGCTGCCCATGGTCTTCGCGCTCATCCTCGTCGCGCTCGTGACCAACGTCTCCGTGGTTCAGCGCTTCGCCGTGATCGCGGCCGCGCTGCGCGCGCGCCGTCCGCCGACGTCCCCTCCCGACGTCGGAGGCCCGCTCATCGCGGAGCGAGACACGCCGGCGAGACCCGTTTAGTGACCGAGCGGCCTCCCGCGGCGCCCTCGAAGAGCGCGGTGCGCTGGCAGTGGATCCGGCACCACCTGACCTCGATCCTGTCGACGGTCGTCGACTACGCCGTCATGGTGGGCTGCGTCGAGCTCCTCCATCTGCGGCCCGTCCCTGCGACGGTGTTCGGCGCGCTCGTGGGCGCCACCACCAACTTCACGGTGAACCGCACCTTCACGTATCACGCGACCAAGACGGCCGTCGCCGGTCACTTGTGGCGCTACGCCCTGGTTTCTGTGACGAGCCTCGCCCTCAACGCCGGGGGCGAGGAGCTCTTCAACGGCGTCCTCCGGATGCACTATCTCTTGGCGCGCGTCATCACGTCCGTCATCGTCAGCAACGCTTGGAACTACCCCATGCAGCGTTTCTTTGTATTCTCGCGCCGGACCTCGACCTAGACCGTCCTTCCGCAAGCCCCCCATGAGCTCTCAACCAAAGAATCAAAAAGCAGATCTCAAGACCGCCGTCCCCGGGCCCGCGAGCCGTGCGCTGCGCGCGCGCGAGGACGCGCACATGGCGCCCGGCCTTCAGGGCTACGCCGTGTCGGCGGGCATCGTCGTCGAAGAAGGGAAGGGCAGCGCCGTCACCGACGTCGACGGCAACACGTACCTCGACTTCATCGGCGGCATCAACGTCGGCGCGCTCGGGCACTCGCACCCCGTGTACGTCGACGCCATCAAGGCACAGGCCGAGAAGATTGCGGTCGGGTCCTTCACGTCCCCCGCGCGCGTCGAGCTCGCCGAGCGCATCGCCGAAAATCCGCCCGCGCCAGGCGTGCACCGCTTGCAGCTCTACTCGGGCGGCGCCGAGGCCGTCGAGAGCGCGCTGCGGCTCGCGAAGTGCCACACGGGCAAGTACGAGTTCGTGAGCTTCTGGGGCGGCTTTCACGGCAAGACCATGGGCGCGCTGTCGCTCATGGGCTCGACGTTCAAGAGCAAGCTCGGCCCCATGGTGCCGGGCGCGCACCAGATCCCGTACGCCGACTGCTACCGCTGTCCCATCGGCCTCACGTATCCGAGCTGCGGCGTCGCGTGCGCCGAGGTGGGCCGCAAGCACGTCAAGACGGCCTCGGCGGGCGCCGTCGCCGCCGTCATCGTCGAGCCCATGCAGGGCACGGCGGGCAACATCGTCCCGCCCAAGGAGTTCCTGCCGGCCGTGCGCGCGCTCGCCGACGAGCTGGACGCGCTGCTCATCGACGACGAGATGATCACGGGCCTCGGACGCACGGGCAAGCGCTGGGGCGTCGACCACACGGGCGTGCGGCCCGACGTCGTGACGATCGGCAAGGCGTTCGGCGGTGGGTTCCCCCTGTCGGGCCTGCTGACGACTGACGAGATCTCCGAGGCCAAGCCGTGGGGCATCCCGTCGGGCTCGTCGTCGAGCTACGGCGGCAACCCGCTGGGCGCCGCCGCGGGCGCGGCCGCGCTGCGCATCATCGACGACGAGAACCTCGCGGAGAACGCGCGCGTCGTGGGCGCCGCCATGCTGCGCGAGCTCGAGGGCTTCGTCGAGCGCTACCCCTTCGTGGGCTTCGTGCAGGGCGAGGGTCTCTTCCTGCGCGTCGAGCTCGTGC
>DATAZS010000520.1:0-4237 GCA_036271915.1 Polyangia bacterium | reverse complement strand
CTGTTCCAGGAGGGCAGCGTCGGCGTCATGGAGGCCGTGAAGCGCTGGGAGCCGACGCTGGGGCCGCGCTTCGGTACGTACGCCGCGTACTGGATCCGCGCCTACGTGCTGCGCTTCCTCATGACGAACTCGCGCCTTATTCACGTAGGCAACACGCGCGCGGGCCGCAAGCTGTTCTTTCGCCTCGAGAAGGAGCGGCAGAAGCTGCTTGCGACGGGCTTCGAGCCCACGCCCAAGCTGCTGGCCGCCAAGCTCGACGTCGACGAAGAAGATCTGGCCGACGTGAGCCGCGTGCTCGACGCGCGCGAGGTCTCGCTCGATCCGATGTCGCCCCACGGCGGCGGCGGGGAGAACGGCGAAGGGCTGCCGCTGTCCGAGCGCATCGCGAGCGGCGGCCGCTCACCCGAGGCCGAGGCCGAGGGCGCCGAGCTCGCGACGGCCGTGCGCGGGTTCATGACGACGTTCCAAGGCGAGCTGCGCGACGAGCGCGAGATCGCCGTGTGGCGCGAGCACCTGTCCGCCGACGAGCCCACGCCGCTCGGCGAGCTGGGCGCGCGCTTCGGCGTCTCCAAGCAGCGCATGGGGCAGATCGCCGATCGCCTCAAGAAGCGCTTCCGCGAGGAGATCGTCACGGCGCTCGGCCCCGACGTCCAGACCGCGTGGAGGTAGCGCCTAGGGCGCCGAGGTGACGACGCGCTCGACGACGAGCGTGATCTCCTCGTCGGTGGGGCGGCCGCGATTGGCGGGGCGAACCGTCCAGCCGCGCGCCGCGATCACGCGCCGGGCCGCGGCCACGATCTCGTTGGCGACGGCGGGGAACTCCTCCCACCACGCGAACCCGTCGGCGTCACCTGCGTAGTCCTCGGGGAAAGCGCACTTCACGTGCAGGCGCAGCGTGAACTCTCTCTCTTCGACGTGATTCATGGGCTGCCGCGCATCCTACGCACAAAAAAAGACGGCCGGACCCTAGGGCCCGGCCGTCTTCGAAGTTTCTCTCTCTATCGATCTAGAAGCGCGGGCGCTCAGGCCGCCTTGCGCACGTTCGCGGCCTGAAGCCCCTTCGGTCCCTCCGTGATGTCGAACTCCACCGTCTGCCCCTCACTCAACGAGCGGAATCCCTCGGACACGATCGCCGTGTGGTGGACGAACACGTCCGGACCGTCATCACGCGCGATGAACCCATACCCCTTCGCATCGTTGAACCACTTCACCTTGCCGCTTGCCATTTACTACCCTCCTACGGACGTTGTTTCTGCCTATTCCCCGGCCAGGCCCGAGGAAATCGCGGGTCAGAGTACGGGGCCTGCAAATTGTGTCAAGTCGTCCGTGCATGCCAGCCGACGGTTTCTAAGGCCCCGTGAAAGGAGCCGCAATCGGCTCCAAGACTACAAAAGGGAGGCGAGCGCCGCGCCAGGGTCGTCGGCGGAGCAGATCGCCCGGATGCAGGCGACGCCGATCGCTCCTGCCGCGCGCGCCTCGGCGACGCGGGCGGGCGTGACGCCGCCGAGGGCCAGCAGCGGCAGGCCAGCGGTCGCGGCGGCCCTCAGCGCGTGGAGGCCGACCGGCGGACCGTAGGGGCGCTTCGAGGGCGTGTCCCAGATGGGGCCGAAGACGGCGAAGCGGACGTTGGGAAAGCGCGCGGCGGCCTCGACCTCGGCGCGCGTGTGCGTCGAGACGGCGACGTCGAGCGCGGGCGCGACGCGCGCGACGTCGGCGGGCGAGAGCGCGCGGCCACCGAGGTGCACGCCGTCGGCGCCCACGGCGAGCGCGACGTCGACGCGGTCATTGATGTAGAGGGCGGCACCCGCGGCCCGCGTGAGCACGCGCAGCTCGTGGGCGAGGGCGGTCAGCGCGCGGCCGTCGAGATCCTTCTCGCGCAGCTGCACGGCGATGTCGACAGGCGCCGCCGCGAGCGCGGCGCGCACGACGTCGACGAGCGCCCGACCCGCCGTCGCGTGGCGGTCCGTGATGAGATAGAGGCGCGGGGCGGTCACTACTCGATGAGGCCGCTCTCGGGTGACGAGGCCGAGGCGTGCAGCTTGCGCGCGATGCGCCCCGCGCGGAACGCCTTGCGGCCCGCGACGACGGCGTCGCGCATGGCCTCGGCCATCATCAAGGGATCGCGCGCGCCCGCGATGGCCGTGTTCATGAGCACGCCGTCGCAGCCGAGCTCGAGCGCGACGGCGGCGTCCGACGCCGTGCCGACGCCCGCGTCGACGATCACGGGCACCTTGCCCTCGAGCAGCTCGAGGATGATACGGATGTTGTAGGGGTTGCGGATGCCGAGGCCCGACCCGATGGGCGCGGCGAGCGGCATGACGGCGGCGCAGCCCACGTCGGCCAGCTTCCGCGCGAGCACGGGATCGTCCATGCAGTAGGGGAGCACCGTGAAGCCGTCCTTGACGAGGATCGCGGCGGCCTCGAGCGTCGCGGCGCCGTCGGGGAACAGCGTGCGCTGGTCGCCGATGACCTCGAGCTTCACCATGTCGGCCATGCCGAGCTCGCGCGCGAGGCGACACGTGCGCACGGCCTCGTCGGCCGTGTAGCAGCCGGCCGTGTTGGGCAGGATCGTGTGCCGCTTGCGATCGATCGTGTCGAGGACGTTGGGCTTGCCGGGCGTCAGGTCGACGCGGCGGAGCGCGACGGTCACGATCTCGGCGCCCGAGCGAAGGATGGCCTCGCGGCCCTGCTCGATCGTCGCGAACTTGCCCGTGCCCACGAGCAGGCGCGACTTGAAGGTCCGCCCGCCGATCACGAGCGGATCGTCGTCCCCGGCGCCGCCGCCCAAAGGAGGCGCGCCAGCGCCTCCACCGACGAACGCGACGATCTCGACCTTGTCGCCGTCGCCGAGCGTCGCCTCGCTCCAAGATTTGCGCGGCACGACGTCCTGATTGCGCTCGACGGCGACGCGCGCGGCGTCCATGCCGAGCTGCGCGACGAGGGCCGCGACGGTCGTTCCCGGGGCGGCGACGCGCGTCTCGCCGTTGACGGTGATGCGAAGGTCGTTCATGAGTGGTACGAAGCATAACCGATGAGGTGTCCGTTCTGCTCCGCCGTCGAAGACAAGGTCGTGGACACGCGTCCGTCCGACAACGATCACGTCATCCGGCGGCGCCGCGAGTGCGTGGGGTGCGGCCGGCGCTTCACGACGTATGAGCGCGTCGACGAGATCCTGCCCATGGTCATCAAGAAGGACGGACGGCGCGAGCCGTTCGACCGCGCGAAGATCCTGGGCGGGCTCAAGAAGGCCTGCTCGAAGCGGCCCGTCGCCGTCGAGGTGCTCGAGAAGGCGGCCGACCGCATCGAGCGCGAGCTCGAGGAGTCGGGCGAAAAGGAGATCCCGTCGACGCGCATCGGCGACGCGGGCATGGCGGCGCTGCGTGACATCGACGACGTCGCGTACGTGCGCTTCGCGTCGGTGTACCGATCGTTTCGAGATGTCAACGAGCTCATGGCCGAGCTCAAGAGCCTCGTCGAGGCGCGAGGCCGGCGGTGAAGAAGGCGCGCGCGGTCGCGTTCTCCGCCGCGGATGATCGCTTCATGCGACGCGCGCTCGTGCTCGCGGCGCGCGGGCGCGGGGCGACGCGGCCGAACCCCATGGTGGGCGCCGTCGTCGCGCGCGGCGGTCGGATCCTGGCCGAGGGCTTTCATCGCCGCGTGGGCGGTCCGCACGCCGAGGTGAACGCGCTCGCGCGCCTCTCGCCGGGCGCCGCGCGCGGCGCGACGCTGTACGTGAACCTCGAGCCCTGCTGCCACACGGGGCGCACGGGGCCGTGTACGGAGGCGATCCTCGCCGCGGGCATCGCGCGCGTCGTCGTCGGCATGCGCGATCCGAACCCGCTCGTCGACGGGCGCGGCGTCGCGCGCCTGCGCCGTGCGGGCGTGCGCGTCGACCTCGGTTGCCTCGAGGCGGAGAGCCGCGCGCTCAACCGCGCCTTCGCGATCTGGGTGCGCGAGCGCCGGCCGCTCGTGACGTTGAAGGCCGCGGCGTCGCTCGACGGATTCATCGCCGACGGGCGTCCGCGCAAGCGGCGCGCGCCCGCGTGGATCACGGGACCCGAGGCGCGGTTGGTCGCGCACGAGCTGCGCGCCGCGCACGACGCCGTCCTCGTGGGCTCGGGCACCGTGCTCGCCGATGACCCGCATTTGACGGTGCGCCTGCCCGGCGCGAAGGAAGCGCCCACGCGCGTCGTGCTGGACGGGCGCTTGCGCACGCCCCCGAAGGCGAAGGTGCTCG
>DATAZS010000519.1:0-11316 GCA_036271915.1 Polyangia bacterium | reverse complement strand
CATCGCGGCCGCGCGCGACGGCGGCACCGAGGGCGGCGCGCCCGCGCCCGTCGAGAGCGGCAAGCTCGCCGAGGGCGACGTCGCCGCGCAGCTCGGGCGCATCTATCTGCAGCGCCTCACGGGGCGTCTCGTCCTGCGGCGCGACGCCGTCGAGAAGGTGATCTTCTTCGACCGCGGCGCGGCCATCCTCGGCATGTCGAGCGATCCCGAGGACCGTATGGGCGAGATGCTGCTGCGTCAGGGGAGGCTCACGGAGGCGCAGCTCGAGCGCGCGTCCGCCGATGCGCCGCGCGCCGAGCGGCGCCTCGGCGTCGTGCTCGTCGAGCAGGGGCTCATCAAGCCGACCGAGCTGGCCGTCGTCGTGCGCCGACACTTCGAGGAGATCATTTATTCGGCGTTCGGGTGGGAAGAAGGTGACTGGTCGCTCGGGCCCGGGCAGCCGTCGCAAGAGATCGTGCTACTCGACGAGCACCCCGCCGCGATCATCCTCGCGGGCGTGCGACGCAAGTACGGCGCGACGCGCCTGCTGCGCTGTCTTGGCGGCAAGCATCAGCTCCTGCGGCTCGCGACGAGCCGCGTGCCGGGTCGTGACGGCGAGGTCGATCTGCTGACCCGCATGGCGATGACGATCGAGGAGCGCGCCATCGCGGCGTTGTTCGACGGCACGCGTACGCTCGACGAGGTGCGCGCCGTCGCGGGCGCGCGCGAGGAGGCCGTGTGCGGCATCGCGTGGGCGCTGTCGGTGCTGGGCCAGCTCGAACGCGCCCCGGCGCGCGTCGCAGAGCCGGCGCGCGCCGCGCAGCACGCGCCCTCCGATCGTGAGCGCGTGCTGGCGCGCCACGCGCTCGTCGAAGAGGGCGACTATTTTCAGGTGCTCGATCTCCCGCGCGGCGCCGGCGTCGAAGAGGTGCAGCGCGCGCACGATCGGCTCATGCGCGAGCTCGCGCCCACGTCGCTCGACGCGGAGCTCGTCGCCGAGCTCGGGGCCGAGCTGCGCGCGATCCGCGCCGTGCTCGACGAGGCGCTGCGCGTGCTCGGCGCGCCCGCGATGCGCGTGCGCTACGAGACGAACCTGCCCGCGGAGCACGCCGCAGGGTGACGATTCAATTCCCCGGTGCACCGCCGCGCGCGGTCTTCTTCGGCTCTCCCGCGTTCGCCGTGCCGTTCCTCGAGGCGGTGGCGCAGGTCGTGAACGTCGTCGGTGTCGTCACCCAGCCTGACCGCGCGGCGGGGCGCGGGCGCGCGCTCGCTGAACCGGCGGTAAAAGTGGCCGCGCGACGCCTGAATATCCCGGTCATTCAGCCCGAACGTGTACGCGCACAAGACGTAGGGGCGACACTGCGCGCGCTCGACGCCGATCTCTTCATCGTCGTCGCATACGGCCGCATCCTGCCGCAGGCGCTGCTCGACGTGCCGAGGCGCGGGTGCTGGAACGTCCACGGGTCGTTGCTGCCCAAGCTGCGCGGCGCCGCGCCCATCCAGTGGGCCATCATTCGCGGCGAGCGCACGACGGGCGTCGCCGTCATGCGCATGGAGGCGGGGCTCGACACGGGTCCCGTCGCGGCCGTGGCCGAGGTGCCCATCGGCGACGACGACACGACGGCGTCGCTCGCGCTCGCGCTCGCGGCGGTGGGTGCGCCGCTGCTCGTCGACACGCTGCCCGCGATCCTCGACGGCTCCGTGCGCCTCACGCCGCAAGACGACGCCGCGGCGACGCTCGCGCCGCCGCTGGTCAAGGACGACGGTCGCCTGCGCTTCGACGTGTCGGCGCGCGACGTGTCGGCCCGCGCGCGCGGTTGCGACCCGTGGCCCGGCGCGACGGCGCTGCTCGACGGGGAGATCATCCGGTTGTTTGGCCCGCGCGTGCTGTCGGGGCCGGCGGGCGGCGCCGCAGGCACCGTCATCGGCGTCCGTCCCGAGGGTCTGGCCGTCGCGTGCGCCGACGCGCCCATCGCGTTCGCCGAGCTGCAGCTGCCGGGTCGGCGGCGCATGCCCGCGGCCGCGCTGCTCGCGGGGCGGCCCATTCCCGCGGGGACGTCGCTGCAGGATCCAGAGGCGCGTCCCCGTTCATGAGGCGACTTGATGACGGGACGTGAGCTCGCGCGCTCGGTGCTCGAGCGGGTCGAACAGGGGGGCTCGTTCGCGAACCGCGCGCTGTCGGCGGCGCTCGATCGCGCGCCCACGATGTCGGCGGCGGATCGCGGGCTCGCGACCGAGCTCGTCTACGGCGTGCTGCGCCGCCGCGCGCGCCTCGACCGCGCGCTCGCCGCGCTCGCGCCGCGCGGCCTCGGCAACGTCGATCCGCGCGCGCGCATCGCGCTGCGCGTGGGCGCGTACCAAATACTGTTTCTCGATCGCGTCCCCGCCTACGCCGCCGTCAACGAGACCGTCGACGCGTGCAAGCGGCTGGGCGCGCCGGGCGTGGGGAGGCTCGCGAACGCGTTGCTGCGTCGCCTCGCCGAGCGCGGTGAGCCACCGTTGCCCGACCCTGCGCGTGATCCACGCGCCCACCTCGTCGAGGCGGCGGGGCTTCCGCCGTGGCTCGCGCGCCTGCTGCTCGACGAGCTGCCCGCGGCCGACGCCGTGGCGTTCGGCGACTCGGTGAGCGCGCCCGCGCCGCTCGCGCTGCGCGCGAACCGCCTGCGCGCGACGCGCGACGAGGTCGTCACACGCCTGCGCGCCGAGCGCCCCGACGCCGTCCTCGAGCCGTCGCCGCTCGCGCCCGACGCCGTCATCGCGCGTGGGCTCGAGGGGCTGTCCGCGACGGACGCGTGGCGCGAAGGCCTCGTCTCCGTCGAGGACATGGGCGCGCAGCTCGTCGTCGAGCTGTGCGGCGCGCGCCCGGGCGAGCGCGTCCTCGACGCGTGCGCGGGCTCGGGCGGCAAGAGCGCGCACCTCGCGGCGCTCGCCGAGAACGGCGCGCGCATCGACGCCGTCGACCTGTCGGCGCCCAAGCTGTCGGAGGCGCGGCAGGCGTTCGCGCGCCTCGGCGTCACGGGCGTGACGACAGCGGCCGCCGATCTGACGAGCCCGTTCGGCGACGGCGCGCCGTTCGACCGCGTGCTCCTCGACGCGCCCTGCAGCGGTCTCGGCGTGCTGCGGCGCCACCCCGAGGCGCTCGGGCGTCGCACGCACGCCGACCTGGGACGCCTCGCGGGTCAGCAGACGAGCCTGCTCGCGACGCTCGCGCCGCTCGTTGCCGAGGGCGGCACGCTCACGTACTCCGTGTGCACGTTCGACAAGGTCGAGTGCGAGGACGTCATCGCGGCTTTCTTGGCGGCGCACCCCGCCTTCCGTGTCGAGGCCCCGCCGCCGTCGCCGCGCGTGCCGTGGGAGCGGTTCGTCGACGCGGCCGGCTTCGTGCGCACGTGGCCGCAGCGCGACGACGCCGACGCGTTTTTCGCCGCGCGGCTGCTAAGATGGCGGCCGTGAGCTCTCCCGTCCGCATCGCCCCTTCGATCTTGTCGGCCGACTTCGGCCGCCTCGCAGAAGAGGTGAGGGCCGTCGAGGCCGCGGGGGCCGACGTCATCCACGTCGACGTCATGGACGGACGCTTCGTGCCCAACATCACGATCGGGCCGCTCGTCGTGCGCGCCGTTCGCGCCGCCACGAAGCTGCCGCTCGACGTGCACCTCATGATCGTCGAGCCCGAGCGCTACGTCGAAGAGTTCGCGAAGGCGGGCGCCGACTCGATCAGCGTGCACCTCGAGGCGTCGCCGCACCTGCACCGCACGATCCAGCGCATCAAGAGCCTCGGCAAGAAGGCCGCGGTCGCTCTCAACCCGCACACGTCGCTCGACGGGCTCGACGTCGTGCTGCCCGACCTCGACATGGTCCTCATCATGTCGGTGAACCCGGGCTTCGGCGGCCAGCGCTTCATCGAGGCCGTCGTCCCCAAGATCGAGGCGCTGCGCGCGACGATCACGCGGCGCGGGCTCTCCACCGACATCGAGGTCGACGGCGGCGTCGCGCCCGACACCGTGGCGCGCGTCGTTGGCGCGGGCGCGAACGTGCTCGTCGCGGGCTCGGCGGTCTTCGGCGCGCCCGGGCACGACTACCGGGGCGCCATCGCGGCTCTGCGCGACGGCGCCGCGCGCGCGGCGAAGCGGCCGCAGTCAGAGTAGGCGTGGCCACGGCCGCCTCGACCGCGATCGCTGTGCGCCCGGCTTGGTGGGTGCGCGGCCCGCACGCGCAGACGATCTGGGGCCGCTACGGCCGCGCGCGCCACCTCGTGTCGTTCGAGCGCGAGATCCTCAAGACGCCCGACGACGACGATCTCGTGCTCGATCACATGGCGGGACCCGCGGACGCGCCGCGCGTCGTGCTGCTGCACGGGCTCGAGGGCCACTCGGGCGCCGTGTACATCCAGGGCCTCGCGCGCGGCCTCGCGCACGCGGGCATGCGCGCCACGGTGCTGAACTTTCGCTCCTGCGCGCGCGACGCGCGCGGCAAGCTGATCCCCAACCGACGGCCGCGCCTGTATCACTCGGGCGACACGAAGGACGTCGACTTCGTCGTGCGCACGCTCGAGGCGCGCGAGCCGCGCACGCCGCTGCTGGCCGTGGGCGTCTCGCTCGGCGGTAACGTGCTGCTCAAGTGGCTGGGTGAACAGGGCGCGCGCAGCCCCGTCGAGTCCGCGGCCACGATCTCCGTGCCCTACGATCTCGCGGCGGCGTCCCGTCACCTCGAGCGCGGCTTCGCGCGCTTCTACGCCGCGCACTTCTTGAAGCCGCTCAAGCGCAAGGCGCTCGACATCCTCAAACGCTTCCCGCGCGAGACGGAGCACATCAACCGCGACCGCATCCGCTTCGCGCAGACGCTGTACACGTTCGACGACTACGCGACGGCGCCGCTGCACGGGTTTTACAGCGCGACCGACTACTACAGCCGCTCGAGCTCGATGCGTTTCCTCGCCGACATCGAGGTGCCGACCCTGTGCGTGAGCAGCGAGGACGATCCGTTCCTGCCGCCCGCGGCGCTGCGCGCGGCGCGCGACCATGGCTCCGAGGACGTCCGCTTCGCCATCAACAAGTGGGGCGGCCACGCCGCTTTCATCGGCGGCCGCTGGCCGTGGCGCGCGAGCTACTGGGCCCAGGACAAGGTCATCGCGTGGCTGCGCTCGCGGCCGAAGTGACCCATGACGCCGACGGTTCTCACGCCTGACGCCGCCCTGCGCTTCGAGGGTCGTCACGTTCGGCTCGAGCCGCTCGGGCTCGCCCATGTCCCGGCGTTGCTCGAGATCGCGCGGCGCGGGGCCGAAGCCTTCGCGTTCACGTTCGTTCCGAGCGACGAGGCGTCGGCGACGGCTTACGTCACGCACGCGCTCGCGGAGCGCGACGCGGGCCGCGCCGTCCCGTTCGCGACCTGCGACGCCGCCACGGGCCACGTCGTGGGGACGACGCGCTTTCTCAACATCGAGCGGTGGAGCTGGCCCGTGGGAAGCGCCCTCCAGCGCGCGCCCGGGCGGCCCGACGTCGTCGAGATCGGCGCGACGTGGCTCGCGCCCGAGGCGCAGCGCACGGGCATCAACACGGAGGCGAAGCTGCTCATGCTCACGCACGCGTTCGAGCGCTGGCAAGTCCATCGCGTGAGCCTCGTCACCGACGCGCGCAACGCGCGCTGCCGCGCGGCCATCCTGCGCCTCGGCGCGCGGTTCGACGGTGTGCTGCGCGCCGCGCGTCCGGCCGCCGACGGCACGATTCGCGACACGGCGGCGTACTCGATCGTCGCCGCCGAGTGGCCTTCCGTCGCGTCGCGTTTGCGCGCGCGGCTCCGTTGACCTAGGACATGAGGTCGGCGAGGGGCGTCGAGCCCATGAGGCCGAACGTCGTCGTCTGGCTACCCGCGAGCTGAAGGATCGAGAGGAAGAGCCGGCCGAGCGGTGTCCCCACGGGGTATTGCAGGTGCCGGCCCGTCGTCACCTTGCCGCCCGCCTTCCCCGCGAGCACGACGGGCATGTCGGTCGCGACGTGCCAGCCCTCACTCATCTCGCTGCCGTAATAGATGAGGCAGTTGTCGAGCAGCGTTCCCGCGCCCTCCGGCGTCGACTTCAGCGCGTTGAGCAGGTACGCGAGCTGGCCCATGAAGTAGGTCACGAACTTCATCTCGACCGTGGGTGGCATCGGCCCGTAGTTGCCGTTGTGCGTGATGCCGTGGTGATCGCCGATGTTGCCCGTGAGGTCGGTGTACACGCGGCTGTCGTAGCCGTTCGACTGCGCCATGCTCGCGTAGCGCGTGAGGTCGCACTTGAACGCCAGCGCGAACAGGTCGAGGTAGATCTTCGTGCGCTGGTTGTAGTCCATGATCTCGTCGGCCGTCGGTGGCATGGGCGCGACGCAGGTCAGGTTCGACGGCGCCGTCGTCGGCATCGCCGTCGCGATGCGCTCGACCTCGCGCAGGCTCGCGAGGTGATCGTCGAGGCGCGCGCGATCCACCGAGCCCACGCGGTTCTGCAGGCTGCTGACCTCGCCCATGACGTGATCGAGCACGCTCTTCTTGCGCGCGATGGCCGCGAGCACCTCGGGCGTCGGTCCGGTCTGCGTGGTCGTCGCCGCCGCCGGGATCGCCGAGACGAGCGTCGAGAAGAAGTGCATGGGATCTCGATCGGCGGGCGCCGGCATCCCGGCAGCGGCCCACGAGACGTTGTTCATGTGCGCCGTCGTCGCGCCTTCGGTCGCGCCGTCCGCCTGCTCGCGGTGGCCGACGAGCGAGCGGAACTTCGTCGCGGCGCCGAGCTCGCTGGCGAGCACCTGATCGAACGACGGCCCCCCCGCGCCCGTGCCGATGCTGACGACGGCCGTCGCGAAGTCGGGCATGCCGTTGGCGTGTCCACCGCCCGGGCCCTTGCCCCAGCACAGCTGCTGCAGGCCCGAGATGACGTTGATGTCGCCCTGGTACGCCGCGAGGGGCATGAGGCCGGGCGTGAGCGCGTAGCCCGTCCCGGTCGTCGCCGGGTTCCACTGCGACAGCACGACGCCGTGCGGGAAGTGGAACGCCATCACGCGCACGGGCGGCGGCGTCGCGGCGCGCGCCTCGCGCTGCCAGTGGCCGCGCCTGTCGAGCATGGCGTCCAGCGTGGGCAACGCGATCGAGATGCCCGCCGCGCGCAGCAGCGTTCGCCGCGTCAGTTGGTGCCGCTTCCGCTTCATGGCTCGTCTCCCCGGTTGCGGTAACGGAAGCCGTCGCTGCCGACGAGCGCCGCGAGGCCGCCGCGCAGATCCCACTTCGCCGTCGTGAACGACGTCTGCAGCTCGGTGATGCCCGCCGCGTCGTTGGCGGTCTCGACGCGTCCATAGACGTAGCGGAAGAGCTGGCGCGCGAAGCAGGCCTCGAAGTCCGGCGACGCCGCGAGCTTCTGACCGAGCTCGACGGGCCCGTTGAAGTCGGGCGGCGTCATGCCGTTCACCTGGCCCTTCACCGACAGCGGCTGACCGTTCGAGTCCTTCGTGCGAATGGCGCCCGCGGCGTCGAACCCCGACAGGCCCCAGCCGATCGGATCCATGAGCGTGTGGCAGACCGCGCACGAGGCGACCGAGGTGTGGCGCGCGAACGTCTGCTGCTCGGTCTCGCCCGGCTGCGCGGGCGGCAGGTTGGCGGCGACGCCGGGCGGCGGCGCCGGGATGTCCTGGCAAAGCAGCTGCTCGCGCACCATCTGCCCGCGGCGCGTGTTCGACGGCGTGTCGTTGTGCGAGCCCGCCGCCATCATGCTGCCCTGGGTGAGGAAGCCCGCGCGCGGCGAGCTCGCGTCGAAGGTCACGCGCTGCCACGTGCCCGCGGGCGGCACGGGCAGGCCGTAGACGCCCGCGAGGTTCGCGTTCACGAACGTGTAGCGCGCCGTGAGGATGTCGGGCACCGCGCCGCCCGAGTCCCAGAAGACGTCGTCGATGAACCGGCTGGTTTCTTCGGCGAGATCGGCGGCGAGCGCCGTGTCGCCCATGTGCGGCACGCGCTCGGCGTCGGCCGTGGGCCCCGAGATCTCGTCGAGCGGCAGCCACTGCGCGTAGAAGCGTTTGACGCCCCGGCGCGCGAGCGGGTCGGCGAGCATCTGCTGCACGACCTTACCCACGCCGTCCGTCGTGTCGAGCGCGCCCGCGGCCGCCTGGTCGAGCAGCGCGTCGCTGGGCGTCGTGCCGAGCAGCAGGTAGGAGAGCCGCGTCGCCATCTCGTAGCCTGTGAGGCCGACGATCCCCGCGCGACCAGTGTGGGTGGTATCTGCGGCGCCCAGCTGCACGCGATAGAGGAAGTGCGGCGACTGCAGCATCGCCTCGACGACGGTCTCGGCGCCCGCGTTCGCGTCGGTCGTGCTCGCGCCCGCCGCGGCGAGGGTCACGAAGCCGCTCACCTCGTCGTCGGTGAGCGGGCGGCGGTAGAGGCGGCGGCCGATCGACTTGATCGTCGCCTGCAGACACGCCGCGCCCGTCGACAGGTCGCAGCCCGTGACGAGGGCGTGGCGCGTGGAATCCGCGAGCGCCGCCGTCGCGATCGCGGCCGCGGCGTCGGCGAAGCACTGCGCGTGCGTCGACGAGATCTGGAGGAGCGCGACGTTATCGTCGAAGCCGTGCTGGGTCGGGTCGACGGGCAGCGAATAGCGCGTCGCCGCGTCCGCGGGCTCGCCCAGCACGTCGCTCACCGTCTGCGAGTACTCGACGTTCGTGAGCCGCTCGAGCGCGGGCGAATCCTGATCGATGAAGGTGTTGCCGGGCCCACCCATCGGCCCCGGCGGCGCCGCCGTTCCCGGGCCCGTGGGCGCCTCCGGCACGCCGGGCGCGCCACCAGCGCCGGCTCCGTTGATCTTTCCGGTGCAGCCGCCGAGCGACCAGACACCCACGCTGCCGATCGCCCCGAGGACGATCACCTGGACCATGCGTTCGACTCTGCGTCGACCGAATCGCGTCGCGCCAACCATCATGCGCCTCTCCCTTCGCGTCCCGAAACCCGGTGGCCCAGACCGAGCTTCAGTACGAGGGCAGAGTGCACCCTGTTCGAGTCACGCGGGTGCGTGGCTACGAGGTGCGATGCATCAAGCGCCGCGACTGGCCAGCAGCGCCAAGATGCGCTCGGTCGTGTCGATCTCGCCAAGGCGCGGGAAGATCTTCTTGAGCGCGTGCTCGTGCGACGCGGGATCGACGTCGGTCATGGCGTCGGAAGCGAAGGTCACGTTGTAGGCGTGCTCGTGCGCGGCGCGGGCCGTCGTGTCGACGCCGATGCTCGTCGCGACGCCCGTGAGCACGACGCCCGTTACGCGGCGGCGCCGAAGCTGCAGGTCGAGGTCGGTGCCGTAGAACGCGCTCGGTTGGTGCTTCGTGATCCTCAGATCGCTCGGCTGCGCGCCGAGCTCGGGCACGAGGTCGGCGAAGTCGGGCGCCGGGAAGGCGCGCGCCTGGATCTCCGTTCGCCCGCGAAAGCGATCGCCCTCGTCGGCCGCGAACGACACGTTGACGAGCACGACCGGCAGCTGGGCGCGGCGAAAGGCCTCGGCGAGGCGCCGCGTGTTCGCGACGACGTCGGCGAACGGGTGCACCGTCGGGTAGCCGGAGATTCCCTTTTGAAGATCGATGACGACGAGGGCGGTCTTGGGATCGAGCGCGGTGGCGGGCATGGTCAGATTCCTTTCGGGGTGGCGCGAGCGGTTTGCTTCGCGAGTGAATGAAGGCCGACCGCGGCGGCGGCCAGGCCCGCGGCGGCGCCGACGCTCAGCGCCCAGCGCGGACCGAACGCGTCGGCGATCCACCCGACGATGGGCGCGCCGATGGGCGTGCCGCCCAGCGCGATCGCGAGGAAGATCGCCATGACACGGCCGCGCATGCGGGGCTCGGTCGCGAGCTGTACGGCGCCGTTCGCCGTCGTCGTGAAGGTCTGCGCCGACGCGCCGATCGCGACGAGCGCGAGCCCGAACAGGCCGTAGTTCGGCATGATCGCCGCGACGCCGAGCCCGAGGCCGAAGAGCGCGGCGCCCACGGCGAGGAAGCCGACGCGCGGCTTCGCCCGCCGCGCCGACAGCAGCGCGCCCGTCACGGAGCCGATCGCCATCGTCGACGTCAGCAGGCCGAACTGTCCAGCGCCCTTGTGAAAGACGCTGACCGACATCGTCGAGATGAAGATCGGGAAGTTGAGCCCGAACGTGCCGATGAGGAACAGCATCACCATGACGGAGCGTAGATCGGGGCGGTTCCAGACGTAACGGAGGCCGTCGGCGAGCCCCGCGCGCGAGCGCGAAGATCGGTCGACGGCGTGCAGCTCGTGAATGCGGAGCGCGCCGAGGGCGCCGAGCACGGCGACGAAGGAGGCGGCGTTGATGAGGAACACCCACCCCGAACCGACACCGCTGATGAGGAGGCCCGCGATCGCGGGGCCGATCATGCGCGCGGCGTTGAACGACGTCGAGTTGAGCGCGACGGCGTTTGAGAGGTCGCGTTCGTCGACGAGGTCCGACACGAAGGTCTGACGCGCGGGCGCGTCGAAGGCGCTCACGCAGCCGAGAAGAAACGCGAACACGTAGACGTGCCACAGCTGAACGACGCCCGTCACCGTGAGGAGGCCGAGGCCGAGCGCGAGCGCGCCCATGCTCGCCTGCGTCGCGAACAGCAGCTTGCGCCGGTCGAAGGCGTCGGCGGCGAAGCCCGTGAGCGGCAGCAGCAGCACCTGCGGGCCGAACTGCAGCGCCATGACGACGCCCACGGCCGTCGCGTTGCGGTGCGTGAGCTGCGTGAGGACGATCCAGTCCTGGGCCGTGCGCTGCATCCAGGTGCCGATGTTCGACACGAGCGCGCCCACGGCCCACGTCCGGTAGTTGAAGCCGCGCAGCGAGCGGAAGGTGCCGACGGCGGCGAGGGGCTGCGGCGGCGAAATGGTAGACACGTCTATGAATATGATGGACGGGTCTATCTTTGTGGTCAAGGCGCCTCGTGCGCGTGCTACCGTTTCGTTCGTGGGGCGACGCGCGCCGGAAGAGATCCTCGACAGCTTCAGCGCCGTGACGCGCAGGCTGCGCGCCGCCGCCGCGCAGACCTACGCGACCTTCGAGGTGGGCAGCGCGCAGGCCAAGCTGCTGCGCCACATCGGCGCGGGCCGCTCGCAGGCCGATCTCGCGCGCGCGACGGGCAGCGACCCGACACTCACGGGGCGCGTGCTCGCGACGCTCGTCGCGCGCGGCTGGGTCCGACGAAAGCGCAGCGAGGACGATCGCCGCCAGTACTTGCTCGAGCTCACGGTCACCGGCAAGCGCGCGCGCGCGCGCGTCGAAGCGGCGCGCCATCAGGTCGCGCGACGCATGGTGGCGGCGCTCGACGAGACGGACCTGCGCGACTTCGAGCGCAT
>DATAZS010000518.1:0-14104 GCA_036271915.1 Polyangia bacterium | reverse complement strand
CGGCGCTCATCCGTGACGAGAAGGCGATCGAGCCCCACCTCGTGCGCTCGGCGTCGGGCAAGACCATGCTGCTGCTCGTCGGCACTGACGACGAATTGGGCGGCGTCGATGCGCTGCGCGATCGCTACGAGCTGGCGCTGGTGACGTTGCCGCTGGCGCGGGCGCGGCTGTACGTGACGATGAAGAACTACCTCGACCTCGTGGCGCTGCGCGCGCGCGACGCCGAGCGTGGGCGGACGGCGGAGAAGTATCGCTCGGACCTCGGCGAGCTGGTGTCGATTGCGCGCGCGATCTCGTCGGAGCGCGACATCGGCAAGCTGCTCGGGTTGATCCTCGAGCGCTCGCGCTACGTGACCGGGGCCGACGCGGGCTCGGTGTATATCGTCGAGGGGCAGTCGCTCAATCCGCGCGAGCGCACGGTGCGCTTCATGGTCTCGCAGAACGACTCGGTCGAGATCGACTTCTCCGAGCATACGTTTCCCGTCGACGACAAGACGGTGGTGGGGCGGGCGATCATCTCGCGCACGCTCATCAATATTCCCGATCTCGCGCGCGAGAAGCACGATCGGCGGTTCGATCTGTCGTCGGGATATCAGACGCGGTCGATGCTGACGGTGCCGATGATCAATCAGCGCGACGAGGTCATCGGCGTCATTCAGCTGATCAATAGACGTAAGGAGAACGCGCCGCCGCGGCTGAAGGCGCCGATAGACTTCGACGATTGGGTGGTGCCGTTCGACAAGCGGTCGGAGGAGCTGACGACGACGCTGGCGGCGCAGGCCGGCATCTCGCTCGAGAACACGCTGTTGTACGAGGACATTCGCCGGCTGTTCGAGGGGTTCGTCAACGCGTCGGTCTCGGCGATCGAGTCGCGCGATCCGACGACGTCGGGTCACTCGCGACGCGTCGCCACGCTGTCGGTCGCGCTCGCGACGCGCGTCGACGCCGTGCCCGACGGCCCGTTCCGCGACGTGCGCTTCTCGCCGACGTCGCTCAAGCAGCTCGAGTACGCGGGCGTGCTGCACGACTTCGGCAAGGTCGGCGTGCGCGAGAAGGTGCTCGTCAAGGCCAAGAAGCTCTACGACGAGGATCTGCGCAACCTCAAGCTGCGCTTCGCGTACATCCGCAAGGCGCTCGAGGGCGATCACGCCGAGCGAAAGCTGCGCCTGGCGATGGAGCTCTCGCGCGACGAGCTCACGCCGCGCTTCGGCGAGGCCGACGCCGATCTCGCGCGCCGCCTCGCCGAGCTCGAGGGGGCCTGGGCCTTCATCACGAAGGCCAACGAGCCCACCGTGCTCGAGGAGGGCGGCCTCGAGCGCCTCGTCGAGATCGGACAGCTCATCTACATGGGCCCCGACGGCGAGCCGCGGCCGTACATCGAACGCGAGGAGATCGCGGCGCTGCAGGTGCGGCGTGGCAGCCTCACCGACGTCGAGCGCGTCGAGATCGAGAGCCACGTCGTTCACACGTACAACTTCCTCAAGAAGATCCCGTGGGGGAAGCGCTTCGCCGACGTGCCGCGCATCGCGGGCGCGCACCACGAGTACCTCAACGGCGGTGGCTACCCGCGCCACCTGCCCGCGGGCGACATCCCGCTCGAGTCGCGCATCATGACGATCGCCGACATCTTCGACGCGCTCACGGCCTCCGATCGCCCTTACAAGAAGGCCGTGCCCATCGATCGCGCGCTCGGCATCATCGAGAGCGAGGTGAAGGCGGGCAAGTGCGACGCCGCGCTCTTCCGCGTGTTCGTCGAGGGCGAGGTCTACAAGATCGTCCTGTGAGCGTGTCCACCCTCGCGCGCGGTCGTGCGCGCTCCGTCCCCGCTCCCGTCCGCCGCCGCGTCGCCGCGCGCGTGCGGCTCGCGCTGCGCGCGCTCGGGCGCGCGCGCTCGTCGGCGACGCTCGTCTTCACCGACGACGAAGAGATCCGCGTGCTGAACCGCACCTACCGCAAGCACGATCGCGCGACCGACGTGCTGTCGTTCCACCTGCAAGAGCTCGCGGGCGAGGGCGATCCCGCGGGCGACGGGATCGAACTCGGCGACATCGTGATCTCCGTCGAGACGGCGCGCCGCCGCGCGCACGGCAAACGCCTCGTCACCGAATTGGAGCGCCTCGCGATCCACGGCCTCTGCCACCTGTTCGGCCACGACCACAAGAAGAAGGCCGAGGCGACGGTGATGTTCGCCTTGGAGCGCCGCTTGCGGCGCCTGCCGCTCGTCTAGAGCCTCCGCGCGCGGCTCTAGAATCTCATGCCGCGCTTGGCGCGGAACATGAACCACTTGTACGTGAGGTAGCCAGCGCCCGCCGCGGCTGGGAGCACGAAGATCATGCTCGCGCCGAGCCCGGCGCCGAGGATCAGCGTGCCGCCCCAGGCGGCGGCGGCGTAGACGCCCTTCTTTTTTGCCTCCGACTTGTCACGCTCGATCAGGCTCGTCATCGGCGCCTCCCGCGCACTAGCATGGGGTCTGGCCCGCCCTAGTTCAACGTCTGCGGCAGCGCGAGCCGGAACGGCGCGATCTCGGCGTCGAAGCCCTCGCCGCTGGGGCGCACCATCTGATAGCTGCCGCGCATCGTGCCCGTGGGCGTCGCGATCACGCACCAGCTCGTGTACTCGAACTGCTGGCCCGGGCGCAGGAACGGCTGCTCGCCCACGACGCCGTCGCCGCGTACTTCCTGGACGTGCCCGTCGCCGTCGGCGATGATCCAGTGCCGCGCGCGCAGCTGCGCGGGCGCCTCGCCCTGGTTCGCGATGCGCACCGTATACGCGAAGGCGAACTGCCGCGACGACAAAGACGAGCGTTCGGGGATGTATTCGCTCTCGACCGTGACCAGAATTCCGTTCGTGAGCGCGCTCGACATGTTTGGTCCCCTAGACAACCTGCCAAAAGCGGGCGATTCATTCAAGCTCCGGCACGCGCCGGGCCGAACGAGGTGATGCGATGACCAAGCTGACCGACAAGCACTGCGTGCCCTGCGAGGGCGGGGCGCCGCCGCTCGACGAGGCGACGACGACGCTGCTCATGGGCGAGATCGTCGGTTGGCGGCGCCGCAGCGCAGGAGAGGGCGAGAAGCCGGGCGCACGCATCACGAAGCACCTCGCCTTCAAGGACTTCGTCGCCGCGATGTCGTTCCTCGACAAGCTGGCCGTCATCGCTGAAGCCGAGGGCCATCACCCGGACTTCTGCGTCCACTACAACGAGGTCGACGTCACGCTGTGGACGCACTCGGTGGGCGGCCTGTCGGAGAACGACTTCATCCTCGCCGCGAAGATCGACGCGCTCGTCGGGACGGGGGCGAGCGCCTGATGGCCGAGAAAGTTTTGATCGCGGGCGCGACGGGGCTGCTGGGGACGGCGCTCGCCGCGTCGTGCGCGCGCGACCGCATCACGGTCGCGGCGCTCGTGCGCGACGTCGCGCGTGCCGCGCCCAAGCTGCCGGGCGCGACGCTGCACGCGTGGGACGGAAAGGCCGCGCCGCCGGCCGCCGCCTTCGACGGCGTCGACGTCGTCGTCAATCTCAGCGGCGAGAGCATCGGCGGCAAGCGCTGGTCGGACGCGCAGAAGCGGCGCCTGCGCCAAAGCCGCGTCGACCTCACGCGCGCGCTCGTCGACGGGCTGCGCGCGCTCGAGCGTCGGCCGCGCGCGCTCGTGCAGGCGTCGGGCATCGCCTTCTACGGTGATCGCGGCGACGACGTGCTCACGGAGACGTCGACCGTCGGCACGGGCTTCCTCGCCGAGCTCGCGCGCGACTGGGAGGCCGAGGCGCAGAAGGCGAACGAGCTCGGCCTGCGCGTCGTGCTGCTGCGCAGCGGGCTCGTGCTCGCGCGCGAGGGCGGTTTCCTCGCCAAGATCCTGCCGCCGTTTCGCCTCGGCGTCGGCGGTCACATCGGCACGGGCAAGCAGTGGCTGCCGTGGATTCACCTCGAGGACGAGATCGCGCTCATCCGTCACGCCATGGCGACGGACTCGGTCACGGGGCCGCTCAACGCCGTCGCGCCCGAGCCGGTCACGAACGCCGAGTTCACGACGGTGCTGGGCCGCGTGCTGCATCGGCCGACGGTCATGGCGGTGCCGGCGTTCGCGCTGCGCCTCGCGCTCGGCGGCGAGATGGCGGAGCAGCTCATGCTCGCGAGCCAGCGCGCCATGCCCGTGTGCACGCTCGACAGCGGCTTCACCTATCGGCACCCGCTGCTCGAGCCGGCGCTGAAGCAGCTCGTCTAGCGGTCAGCGCGCGCCGGGGCGCGGCACGGGACCTTCGAGCTCCTCGCGGATCGCGTCCCACTCGGCCTGCGGGATGCGCAGCCACTGCGCGACGACCGCGGGATCGAACTGCGTTCCCGCGAACTTCTCGATCTCCCCGCGCGCGACCTCGTAGGTGCGGCACTTGCGGTACGGGCGATCGCTCGTGATGGCGTCGTAGGTGTCGACGACGGCGAACACGCGCGCGCCGACGCAGATCTCCTCGCCGCGCAGGCCCTGCGGGTAGCCTTTGCCGTCGAAGCGCTCCTGGTGATGCAGCGGGATGAGGCGCGCGCGCTCGAGGAACCCGATGCCCTTGAGGATCTCGGCGCCGAGCGCGGGGTGGCGGCGCATCTCGGCCCACTCGCTCTCGTCGAGCGGCCCGGGCTTGAGGAGCACGGCGTCGCGCACGCCGATCTTGCCGATGTCGTGCAGGGTCGCGCCGCGCTCGATGTCGTCGAGCTCGCGGCCCGTGATGCCGAGCTCCCGCGCGAGCCGCCGCGCGTAGCGGCCCACGCGCCGCGAGTGCCACTGCGTCTCGGAGTCGCGCAGATCGAGCGCTGACACGAGCCCGTCGAGCAGGTTCGACGTGCGCTCCTCGACGAGCGCGTCGAGCCGCTCGTTGACGCGCTCGAGCTCCTCGGTGCGGCGGCGCAGCTCATCGTTGACGCGCACATTGTCGCGTTGAAGGCGTGCGAACGCGGCAGCGCCCTCGACGGCGGCGCGCACCTCTTCGTTCTGCCAGGGCTTCGTGAGCAGGCGATCGATGCCGACCTCGTTGATGGCGTCGAGCGCCGCCTCGAAGTCGGCGTAGCCGCTCACGAGCAGCCGCCGCGTGTCGGGCGCGCGTCGCCGCGCCGTGGCGAGCAGCTCGAGGCCGCTCATGCCCGGCATGCGCAGGTCCGACACGAGGACGTCGAAGGGCTCGCGGCCGAGCAGCGTGAGCGCCTCCTCGGGTGAGCCCACCGTCGACACTTGAACGGCCTGCCCCTGAAAGAGGCGCGCGAACGCACGACAGAGCGCAGGCTCATCGTCGACGTAAAGCACACGCGAGGCCTCCACCGGTGCGGGCACGGGAGCCTTTACATCGGTACGGCGCCGCGTGCGCTTGAGGGACCTGGCCCGCAAAAGCTGTAAACGAGACGCCGGCGCGAGGGGGCTTGCTCGCACACGTTCGTCGAGCGATGATGACACGCGGCATCGAGCTCGACCGTCGTCATGAAGGACTCACAAGTCTCAAGCATGCGGTCTACGGCGCCGATGGAAGCGGGGCCGATCGGGGACGTTTTGTTCGGCTACCCGGATCGGAATCGCACGTGAAACGGCGCGTGGAAAATGTGAGAGGAGCCGCTCCTCGGGCTGGCGACGACGAGCGCCAGCGTGAGTTTTCCGACGACGGCACGGACGGGGCCACGGGGCCGGTCCAGGGGCGCTCCGAGCGCGACATCCTGCGCGAGACCTTCGACACGTTCGTCGAGGGGCTGTGCGTCGTTGGCTTCGGGGGCGCGCTCGAGGTGTCGAACGCCACGGGCGGTCGCCTCTACGCGACGGCGCTGCGCGAGGAGCTCCGCGCGGCGGCGCGCGAGACGGTCGAGCGCGGCGCCGCGCTCGACCGAAGCTTGTCGCTCGACGGCCGCACGTTCGCGCTTCGCGCGTATCCCATTTCGGGCCGCCGCGCCGTGCTCTCGATGCGCGACACGACCGACGAGCGCGAGGACGAGGTGCGGCGCCTTCAGGCCGAGAAGCTCGCGTCGATCGGTATGTTGGCGGCCGGCGTCGCGCACGAGATCAACAACCCGACGGCGTTCGTGCTCGCCAACATCGAGGCGCTCACGGGGCACCTGCGCCTGCTGCAAGAGAAGGTGCGCGAGCTGCCCGAGCCCGTCGTAGCAGGGCTGGGCCTGCCCGACGTGCTCTTCGAGGCGACGGCGATCTTGCAAGAGTCGAAGGAGGGCATGGCGCGCATCCACCGCATCGTGCGCGACCTCGGCTCGTTCTCGCACGTCGACGACGACGGCGCGACCACGCTCGACGTCAACGCCGCCGTCGAGTCGGCGCTCACGATGCTGCGCAACGAGATCAAGTACCGCGCGCGCATCGAGCGCGATCTGCGCTCGACGCAGGCCGTGCGCGCCAACCACGCGCGCCTCGGGCAGGTCTTCCTCAACATCATCCTCAACGCGGCGCAGGCGCTCGACGAGACGGCGGCCAAGCGCAACGTCGTGCGCGTGCGCAGCTTCGACGAGGGCGAGTTCGTCGTCATCGAGGTCGAGGACAATGGCCCGGGCATCCCCTCCGAGGTCGTGCCCCGCATCTTCGACTCCTTCTTCACGACGAAGCCGCGCGGCATCGGCACGGGCCTGGGCCTACCGATCTCGCTCGGCATCATCCGCACGCTGGGCGGTCAGCTCACGGTGGACAGCCGCCCCGGCGAGGGCGCGACGTTCCGCGTACGCCTGCCCGCCGTCGCCGCCGTGCCGTCGACGCTGACCCCGCCGTCCGACGTGACGCCGCCGCCCCGCACGTTCATCAAGCGCCGCGTGCTCGCCGTCGACGACGAGCCGCTGCTGCTCAAGGCCTATCGCCGCATGCTCTCCGAGGTCCACGTCGTCGAGACCGCCCTCGGCGGCGTCGAGGCGCTGCGCGCGCTCGAGCGCGACGCCAACTACGACGTCGTCTTGTGCGATCTGCAGATGCCAGAGGTGTCGGGCATGCGGCTGCACGAGCAGGTGCGCGCGCGCTGGCCCGCGCTCGCCGAGCGCTTCGTCTTCGTGACGGGCGGCGCGTTCTCGCCCGACGCCAAGCGCTTCCTCGAGGAGTCGACGTGCGCCGTCATCCAGAAGCCTTTTCGCATCGAGGATCTGCTGGCGCTCGTCGATCGCAAGACGCGCCAGGACGCCGGCCCGCGTGACGAGCAGCCGCCCTCGACGCTCGGCGCCTCGTTGTCGAGCTGAGGCCGCGCGACGTGACCACGACGGACGCCCGCACGCGCAAGCTGGTCGTCGCCGCGCTCGTGCGCGACGGCGCGCGCGTGCTGGTGTCGCGCCGACGCGCCGATCAGCCCATGCCGCTTCTGTGGGAGTTCCCCGGCGGCAAGGTCGAGCCGGGCGAGGATCCCGTCGTCGCCCTCGCGCGCGAGGTGCGTGAGGAGCTGGGCTGCGACGTCCGCGTCGGCCGCATCCACGAGGTCGTCTTCCACGCCTACGACGCCTTCGATCTCGTCATGCTCGTCTACGCGTGTGAGATCACGGACGGAGTCCCGTCGGCCGTCGACGTCGCCGAGATCGCGTGGGTCGACGCCACGCGCCTGCCGACGCTCGATCTGCTGCCCGCCGACTATCCGCTCGCGCGCGCATTGGCGCGCGGCGCGCTCTGAGCTACGAAGAGGCGGGCGTTTCGGGCGCGGGCGCCTCTGCTGACGGCGCCTCGGGAGCGACCTCGACCGCAGGGGGCTGTCCCTCGGTCGGCTGTCCTTCGGTCGACTGTCCTTCGACGTGCGGGTGGCGGAGCGCCTCGCGCTCGGCCATGCGCTGCGCCTCCGTGAGGTCGCGCTTGCACGCACCGCACAGCGAGGGCTCGGCCCACGCGCCGAGGTGCGTCTGCAGCTGGCTCTCGGGCGGCCAGTAGATCGGCGTCTTGCAGCCTTGGCAGGCGAGCTCGATCGTCTTCTTCTCGCCGAGGAAGTCGAGGCACGCCTGGCAGCGCCGCTCGGGCGGCTTGATCTCGCGCCGCTTGCGGTTCTTGTTGCGCCGCCGCTTGCCGGCGGGCTGAGCCGACGCCACGGTCCCGCCCTCGGGAACGACGGGCACTTGCCCGTCCGCCGCCGCAACGGGCGCATCCGCCGAAGCGTCGACGGGCGCGCTCGTGTCCGCCGCCACGACCTCGGCCGTCACCTCGGCCTCGTCGTGCTTGTGCCCGTCGTGCTTGAGGTCTTCGTGTTTGTGGTCTTCGTGCTTGTGCTCGGGCCGCACGCCGGCCGCGAGCTGCGCGGCCTTCGTCCATGTCCACGTGCCCGTGCAGTTGTCGGTCTTGCACGCGACCTGACGGTCGTCGAGATCGCCGAGCTCCTTCTCGCAATTCTCGCAGTACTGCGGATACGGCTCGCCCGTCTTGCCGCGGATGGCGCGCGCGAGCTGGGCGCCGCGCTTGTCGAGCCACGTGCCCTTGCAGCCCGAGCGGCGGCACGGCCGCTCGACGTCCTTGAGGTTCTGGTAGGTGGCGTGGCAGCTCTCGCACATGCGGTGCGGCGCCTTGGGCGCGGGCTTGCCCGCGAGGCACGCATCGAGCTGCTCGCCGCGCTTCCACGTCCACGTCTTCTTGCAGCCCGAGGCGCGGCAGCGCACCTCGCGGTCGGCGATCGCGCCGAAGGCGCCCTTGCACTCGTCGCACATGCGCCGCGGTGGATCGTTCGTCAGGCCCGCGGCGTACGCGACGATCTGCTCGTCGCGCGACCACAGCCACTTGTGCTTGCAGCCGTTGATGCCGCAGCTGACCTGGCGGTCCTTGAGCTTCTGATAGACGCCGTCGCACTGGCCGCACATCGCGACCGCCGCCGTGACCTCGACGTCGGGCGCGCCCGCCAGCAATTGAGCTCGCTTCGTGAGCACGGACCCGCGCGTGCAACCTTCGACGGAGCACGGCACCGGCTTGTCCTCGAGCGACGACAGCTTCTGCTCGCAGTCGGCGCACAGGTGCTTCGGCGGCTGGCTCTTGGTCGCGAACGCCGCCATCTGAGCGGCGGCGGGCCACGTCCATTTGCCCGAGCACCCGGGGCGATCGCAGGCGCGCTCTTGATCGCGCGTCTTGGCGAGCTTGTCGCGGCACGGATCGCACATCGACGACGCGGGGTCGTCGGCCTGCGCGGCGCCGCGGCCACCGAGGTTGAGGTTTTTACCATTCTTGCCCTGCGTGCTCCCGGCGCCCGCCATGGAGATCCATGTGCGCGAGCAGCCCGGGACCGAGCAGGGAAGAGACTTTGCGCCGAGACGATCGGCGAGCGTGAAACCGAGGGAACCCATGGCGAAGAGGGTGCATATGCTGACCGCAACCCCCCGGGTTCGGCAAGCCCTATCGCTTTTGGCCGTCTTGATTAAGGGAGGGGGGGAGGGTAGACAAGGGCGCAACTCCGCATGAACACCACGATCGAAGACATCTCCCCCGTCGAAAAACGCCTCGAGTTCGAGGTCCCCTGGAACGACGTGGCCCCCAAGCTGGACAAGGCCTACGGCGCTCTGCGCAAGGACGTCCGCATCGCCGGGTTCCGCCCGGGCAAGGTGCCGCGCAACGTTTTGGAGCGCATGTACCGCCAGCAGGTCGAGGACGAGGTGGCCCGCAACCTCGTCGAGACGTCGCTCGGTCAGGCCATCCACGAGAACCAGCTGCAGCCCGTGGCGCAGCCCACGGTCGACAAGCTCGAGCTGAAGGCGGGCGCGCCGTTCAAGTTCTCGGCGCGCGTCGAGATCCGCTCGCAGGTCACGCCCAAGGACTACAGCGGCATTCCGCTCTCGCGTCGGCCCACGAACGTCACGGACGAGCAGGTGAACGCCGAGCTCGAGGGTCACCGCCGCCGCCTCACCGAGTACAAGCCCATCGAGGGCCGCACGACGACGCAGCCGGGCGACGTCGTGCTCGTCGAGGTCTCGGGCCGCGTGGGCGAGCACAAGCTCAAGCACCGCACGGCCGCCGTCGACCTCGACGAGGAAGAGACGGGTCCGCTGCCTGGGCTCGCGCAGCGCCTGCGCGGCGTCGCGATCGGCCCCGATCCCATCGAGCTCAAGTACACGATCGACGCCGAGCTGCCGCAGAAGGAGCTCGCAGGGCAGGCCGTCGATTTGCGCGTCCTCGTCAAGGAGGTCCGCGAGAAGCGGATCCCGTCGCTCGACGACGAGTTCGCGAAGGACACGGGCGAGGCCGAGACGCTCGAGGGACTGCGCGCCAAGGTGCGCGAGCGCCTCGCCGACGCCGACAAGCTGCGCATCCGCAATGAGCTCGTGCAGCAGCTCATCAAGGAGCTCGTCAAGCGCAACGACTTCCCGATCGCGCGCTCGCTCGTCGAGCGTCACGCGCAGAACATGGTGGCGCGCGCCAAGCGCCAGCTCGCGCAGGCGGGCCTCGACGTCGAGCAGATGGACGACCAGCGCATGCTCGCCGACTTCCGCGAGGGCGCCGAGCAGGAGGCGCGCGGCAATATCCTCGTGCAGGCGATCGCCGAGCGAGAGGGCGTGACGGCCGCCGACGCCGACGTGCAGAAGCGCATCGCCGAGCTCGCGGCGGCGCGCAACGAGAGCCCGAAGAAGCTGCGCGCCGATCTCGATCGCGAGCAGGCGCTGCCGCAGCTCGAGGCGCAGATCCGCGAACAGAAGGTCCTTGATCTGCTGATCGCGCAGGCTAAGATCACCGACGAAGATCCGGCGACCAGCGTCAAGTCAGCCGACGCGGACGCTGAAGACGACAAAGCCGACAAGGCGAAGCCCAAGAAGCCGAAATCGACGTCGAAGAAAAAGGACTCCAATCCATGAGCAAGTCCCCGATGGCGGATGCGCCGATGATCCCGACCAGCAACTTCATCATCCCGACGGTCATCGAGCAGACCCACCGGGGCGAGCGCGGCTGGGACATCTTCTCGCGCCTGCTCAAGGATCGGATCATCTTCCTCGGCACGGCCGTCGACGATCAGATCGCGAACATCGTCATCGCGCAGCTCCTGTTCCTCGAGAGCGAGGACCCGGACAAGGACATCATGCTGTACATCAACTCGCCGGGCGGCCTCGTCACGGCGGGCATGGCGATCTACGACACCATGCAGTACGTGCGTCCCGACGTCGCGACGTTCTGCATGGGCCAGGCGGCCTCGATGGGCGCGTTTCTCCTCGCGGCGGGCGCGAAGGGCAAGCGCTACTCGCTGCCGCACGCGCGCATCCTCATCCACCAGCCCCTCGGCGGCTTCTCGGGACAGGCGACGGACATCGACATCCACGCCAAAGAGATCCTGCGCACGCGCGACAAGCTGAACGAGCTGCTCGTCAAGCACACGGGTCAGCCGCTTGAGCGCATCAAGTCGGACACCGAGCGCGACTACTTCATGAGCTCCGGCGAGGCCAAGGAGTACGGCCTCATCGACGACGTGCTCGTGCAGAAGCCGTCCGTCCCCGGCAGCAAGTAGCGTCCCGAATCAGGTCGGCGTCAGGTCGGTGACGAGGACGCCGATCTGAGGCGAAACGTCGCAGGTGATGCGGCACACGTGACACGGGGGCGCTCTGCCCCTAAGTTGCGTCGCCGATGTCTCAGATCGATACGAGGCGATGAGCGCCGTTTCGTCTGTGAGGTGCGCGGCGATGGGGACGGTCGCGTTGCTCGCGTTCGCGTGCGCGACGACGCAGCGAGAGGCGGCGAAGAGCCCGACGGTGTGCGATCGCGGGCTGTGCGCGCGCATCGTGAGCCGCGAGCTCACCAACGTCGTCGAGCTCGAGGTCGCGGCGCCTCCGAACGTCGCGCTCTTCAACGCGTGGGTCGCCGTCTCCGACGGTCCGCCCTGCCGCGGCGGTCGGGCGCTCAACGCCGTCGGCGCGCGCGGAGGCGTCCGCATGAAAGGACCGCTGCCGCTCGTGGCCCAGCAGAAGTTGAAGTTGGCCTTCACGCTCACGTTGAGCTCGGGGCGCTTCCTCGATCTCGACGTGCGCGGCCCCGCGGAGTCCATCTGTCTGCGCCTGCCTGTCGATGCGTCGCCGGCAGCCGACGCGGGCGTCGCCGAGGCCGCGCGACATGAGTGACCGCGCCCGCGTGGCGCGACTCACGGCTCTGGCCGTCGGCGCGTGTCTCACGGGGTGCGTCGAGTCTGGGTTTCGGCCAGCGACGCCCGTGACCGTCGCGACGTCCACAGCGGCGCTCGAGGTCGAAGTCCTCGACCTCGGCGCCGGCTTGATCGTCTCGAAGCCGGACGGGCTGGAGAGCGTCGGGGGCACCGTCGTGCGCGTCCGCTGGCACGCGCGCGAGGACGGCACGGGCATCGCGCGGGCCTTCCTCTCGCCACCGGCGGCGGCCCCGTGCACGGCCGGCCTCGTTGCCCGCGCGATCGACGTCGACGGCCAGACGCGCTGGGACCGACCGGTCGGCCTCGGGCGCGAGCACGTCGTCGCGTTCGGTTTCCCGTGGGATGACCGGGTCACGGCCGAGCCGCTCGTGCTCGACGTCGATGTCAGGGGAGCGGGCGGTCCCGCCTGCGTGCGGCTCCCGCTCACAGGGGGCGGGACGCGCTACGTCGCGCGCTCGAACTTCGTCGCGGGCGCGGCGGCGGGGCTCGAGGTCGGACTGCGCGCCCACGGCGGGGGCGCGCTGTTTTTCGACGGCATCGTCGGGCGCTGGGCAGGACCGCTGCGGTTCACGGTGCGCGCGGGGCTGGGCGCCGGCGTCGGCTCTCGTGTCGCGAGCGGCGACGACGACAGCTCGCTGAACAGCAGCCCGAAGTGGGTCGATCTGCACCTCGCGCCCGAGCTGAGCATCCTGCCGTTCGTCTGGGGCTCGCGGGCCATCGGCATCACGGCGTCTTACGTCGTCGCGACCGCAACGTCTGGTTCGGGCACGGTCGCCGATCCGGAGCGCGACACCGACTTCATGGGGCCTCGGCTGGCTGTCGTGCTCGCGCACGTGCTCCCACCGCCACTCGGCGCGTCCGCCCATCGCGCCGCCGACGCCGTCGGCCTCGAGCTGTCGCTGTTGCGCGCCAGCGCGTGGCCCAGCGGGTCGGGCGGCGTCACCTACGTCCTCGGCCTCGGGGTGCTTTTCTGGTGAACCCGCGCGAGGCACGGCGCTGACTTGCGGGGCGCCCTTGTGCTACGCTTTTCGAAGTGCCGACCGAGCGTAAGCGCGACGAACACGGGAACCTCTCCTGCTCCTTCTGCGGCAAGTCCCAGAAGGAAGTGAAGAAGCTCATCGCGGGGCCCACTGTCTACATCTGCGACGAGTGCATCGGCCTGTGCAACGACATCATCGCGGAGGAGATCGAGAAGGAGTCGGACAACTTCGGTCTCGCGCCCGTGCCCAAGCCGGCCGAGATCAAGGGCGTGCTCGACGACTACGTCATCGGACAGGACCGCGCGAAGAAGATCCTCGCCGTCGCCATCCACAACCACTACAAGCGCATCGACGCCAAGGTGGGCGCCGACGACGTCGAGCTCGGCAAGTCGAACATCCTGCTGCTCGGCCCCACGGGCTGCGGCAAGACGCTGCTCGCGCAGACGCTCGCGAAGATCCTCAACGTGCCGTTCGCCATCGCGGACGCCACGAACCTGACCGAGGCTGGTTACGTCGGCGAGGACGTCGAGAACATCATCGTCAACCTGCTGCAGAACGCCGAGCACGACATCGAGAAGGCGCAGCGCGGGATCGTCTACATCGACGAGATCGACAAGATCGCGCGCAAGGGCGAGAACCCCAGCATCACGCGCGACGTCTCGGGCGAGGGCGTGCAACAGGCGCTGCTCAAGATCCTCGAGGGCACGATCTGCAACGTGCCGCCCAAGGGCGGGCGCAAGCACCCGCAGCAGGAGTTCCTGCAGGTCGACACGTCGAACATCCTTTTCATCTGTGGAGGCGCATTCGTCGGGCTCGAGGACATCATCGAGCAGCGGGTCGGGCAAAAGCAGATCGGCTTCGGGGCGAAGATCACGTCGAAGAAGGAGCGCCGCGTGTGGGATCTCCTGCGCGAGGTGCAGCCCGAGGACCTGCTGAAGTACGGCATGATCCCCGAGTTCGTCGGCCGCCTGCCCGTGATCGCGCCGCTGCACGAGCTCGACGAGCCGGCGCTCATCGACATCCTCACGAAGCCGAAGAACGCGCTCGTGAAGCAGTATCAGAAACTGTTCGA
>DATAZS010000517.1:0-2761 GCA_036271915.1 Polyangia bacterium | reverse complement strand
TTGGGCATGACGCGCGTCGGGCGGGCTCTGGTTCGGGGCCGCTATTATGATCTATATTCCGCGCGCCGATGACGCGACTGACGACGAGACGGGCGAGAGGGAAAAAGCACTGGGGGCCGCTGTTGGTGCTCGTCATGACGGCCGGCGCCGCGTCGGCCCGCGCCGCGGGTGACCAGGCGCCACCGAGCGCGGCCGCCGCGCCCGCGGCGGCCGACACCTACGAGGCGCTCGCGAAGGACGCCACGCGCACGCGCGACGTCGCGACGCTGCTGGGCGCGTTCGTCGATCGCTGCGACACCGAGAAGCGCGAGGTCGAGCGCGCGCGTTGCCGCACGACGCAGAGCTACCTGCGCGAGACGCTGCCCAAGCGCACGTTCGTGACGCCGGCCGATGATCCGGCCGTGATCTCGATCTCGGAGTACGACGCGGGCGTCAAGGGCTACCACGTCGCCGTCGCGGGCTGCGTCGCCTGCACGAAGCCCGTCGTCGTCGGCCGCGCGCGCGAGCGCCGCTTCATCACGCTGCGCGAGCCGCAGAAGGACGCCGACACGCTGCCCAAGGCCGTCGAGGTGTCGAAGAACACGCTCGGCTTCGACAGCCTCGTCGACGCGAAGAAGTGGCTCGACAAGGTGCGCCCGTTCCTGCGGGCCGAGTTCTTGTTCCAGCCCGCCGACAGCGAGTGGAGCTTCGGCCCGAGCCGCGGCTACGCGCTCAAGTTCGTGGGCGCGCGCGTCTTCAACCGCTGCACGGGCGAGGTGCTCGCCTCGAAGCCGCCCTCGGTCGGCCGCGCCGATCTGCCGACGGGCAGCCGGGAAGACGCGGCGTGCCTCGACGCGGGCAGCGGCGCCGCGCACGACGACGATGACGCGCTCAAGCTCCCCGAGGAGTTGCCGCGCGAGGCCATCGCCGACGCGATGTCGACGATTCGCCCGCAGGTCTTCGCCTGCTACGAGAAGTTCAAGGAGCCTGGCACGGCGCAGCTCACCTACGTCGTCGCGAGCAACGGCATGGTGCAGTCGATCCGCGTGGGCGGCAGCTTCGACGGAACGCCCACGGGCGCCTGTGTGCTCGACGCCGGCAAGAACGCGCGCTTTCCGCGCTTCAAGGCCGAGCGCCAGCAATTCACATATCCATTTTTTCTGCGTAAGTGATCGCCCACTCCGGCCAAAAACCACGTTGCGGCCTTACGTCGCGGGTTGCGTCGGACGGTGGATGAACGGCTTGACGGTCACCACAAAATGACCAATCATTCGCTGCGGCGCCCGGACCAGGGGACAGGCCGCGGTGCAACGAGGCGCTCCCTCGCGCAACAAAAGTGGCTCGAGAATGAGCCATTCGTACGGGGGGAGACTCCCCACTCCAAGGGTGCGTTAGCCCCAATCGTCCATAGGAGGCAGCAATTGATGCGACTTCATATTCTCGGCCTTGCGGTTGTGACCGGCGTCGGCCTCGCCGCATGTGGCTCAAGCGGCGGCAACAATAACTTCATCCCCGGCAGCACGGGCGGCACGAACGGCTCGGCCGGCGCAGGCACCGCGGGCGCGGGCTCGGCGGGCGCAGGCACCGCGGGCGCAGGCTCGGCGGGCGCGGGCGACACGGGCGCGGCCGGTGCAGGCACCGCGGGCGCGGGCACCGCGGGCAGCGGCACGGCAGGAAACACCCCTGCGGACGGCGGCGGCGCCGGGAGCAGCGGCGCGGCCGGCAGCATGGTCGGCGCGGATCTCACGAAGGTCATCCCGAGCATGGGCTGCAACATGGCCCCGCCCGCGGCGCTCACGCCCGGCACGCTCGTCAAGCAGACGATCATGACGGCGGGCACGAAGGACGCCAACTGCGCCGACTCGAAGTGCGGCGCGTGGACGGACACGCGCGAGTACTGGGTCAAGCTCCCGACGGGCTACGACAAGACCAAGGCCTACCCGATGGTCTTCGAGGGCCCCGGCTGCGGCGGCGCCGGCAACAACCTCTACAACATCCCGATCTTCGACTCGACGGTCATTCGCGTCGGCCTCACGCCTTCGCACTACTGGCAGGCGTACCACGCGACGAACCCCGGCCAGGGCTGCTTCGATGACAAGGAAGGCGACGACTCGGTCGACTGGGTGCTGTACCAGGACCTCTACGATCTGTTCAACAGCACGCTCTGCTTCGACCGTAACCGTGTCTTCGCGGGCGGCAACAGCAGCGGTGCCTGGTTCTCGAACGAGCTCGGTTGCAAGTTCGCGGGCGATGCCATGCGTCCCGTTCGCGGCATCATGCCGAACACGGGGGGCCTGCCCACGGATCCGAAGTACGTGCCGACGTGCACGATGAAGCCGATGGCGGGCTTCTGGTCGCACGAGACCGGCGACACGACGAACCCCTTCAGCGGCAACATCATCGCGATGGACCGCGCCCTCGGCGTCAACGGCTGCACCGTCTCGGCGGGCGTGACCGAGACCTACGAGAACGCGAGCTCGATGTCGAACTTCATGCCCTTCACGGTGGGCAGCGACAGCACGTCGTGCAAGCGCTACAAGGGTTGCCCCGACATCACGCCGATGATCGTCTGCCCGCTGAACGGCAACAACCACGCGAGCCACGACAACATCGTCGATCCAGGTTGGCCTGCGTTCCTCGCCCTGTTCTCGACGGGCACCCTCATCACGCAGTAACTTCCCCTCCCCCCTCCCCTCGGGGAGAGAGAGGACGAAGGCCGCGGCCGACGAAAGTCGCCCGCGGCCATTTTGTTTGAAGCGCATCCAGGCGGCGCTCGCTCGCT
>DATAZS010000516.1:0-3561 GCA_036271915.1 Polyangia bacterium | reverse complement strand
AGTTCGCGATCCCGCCGTCGTCGGTGCGCAACATCGGCGACGCGCTGCTCGATGCGAACATCTCGTGGCGCTACTACGGCGAGCAGTGGAACCGCTACCTCCAGGATCCCGACTTCCTGAACCCCGCGAACGACTACTGCGACATCTGCAACCCGTTCCAGTACTCGACGTCGATCATGGGCAACGCCGCCGTCCGCACGGCGCACATCAAGGACACGACGGACCTCTACACGGACATCGCGAACGGGTACTTGCCCGCGGTCTCGATCGTCAAGCCGAGCGGCCTCGTCGACGGTCACCCCGCGTCGTCGAAGCTCGATCTCTTCGAGGGCTTCACGAAGAAGATCGTCGACCTCATCAAGAGCCAGCCCGACCTGTGGAAGGACACGGCCATCATCGTGACCTTCGACGAGGGCGGCGGCTACTACGACTCGGGCTACATCCAGCCGGTCGACTTCTTCGGCGACGGCACGCGCATCCCGATGATCGTCGTGTCGCCCTACGCGCAGGCCGGTCACATCTCGCACGACTACGGTGACCACGTGTCGGTGCTGAAGTTCATCGAGCGCAACTGGGGTCTGCGTCCGCTCACGCGCCGCAGCCGCGACAACCTGCCCAACCCGATCACGCTGCCGTTCAACGCGTACGCGCCCGTGAACAGCCCCGCGATCGGCGACCTCTACGATCTCTTCAACTTCGGTCACGGCGGTCGCTGAGGGACGCACGCCCTGATCGATCGGCTGCGCGGCTGCCACCAGCCGCGCAGGTGCCGGCTGCGCGGTCGCCTTCGGGCCGCGCAGCCGGTTTTCTGGTTTGTTGCTGGCCGCGCGCGCCTGTCCGCAGTAGGAGGATGACAGGAGCGAGGCGATGTTCTGGGCGAGGACAGCGGCGTGCACGGGGGCGTTCGTGCTCGCGGTCTCGGCCGCGGCGTCCGGTTTCGCTGACGATGGCGGCGCGCCGACGGCGGCGCGCGCCACGCGTGGACGTCGCGACGCCGCCAACACGCCGACGGCGTTGTCGCGCGGCAACGTTGGCGCTCCGTCGCCACGCGCGCCGCGGGCGGCCCCGGCGCCGCCCGCGACCGAACCCATGCACGTCCCCGAAGGGACGGGCGTGTGCAAGAAGGTTCCGTCGGGCAAACGCGTCGTGAGGCTGCGGCTCAAACCGGACGCCGACCTCGGCGACCTCGTGGCTTGGATCTCATCGGTCACCTGCAAGTCGTTCCTCGTGCCGGGCACGATCCCGGCCAACAGCAAGAAGGTCACGCTCGTCGCGCCGAACGTCATGACACCCGAGGAGGCCTACATCGTGTTCTTGAATGCGCTCGACTCGGTGGGGCTGACCGTCGAGCCGTCCGACTGGTTCTTTCGCATCATCGAGACGTCGACCGCGAAGTCCCACGCGATTCCGTTCTATCCAGACCCTCGTAGGCCCTGACGCCCTCGGGGGGCGAGGGGTGTTGACGCAGCACGCCCGCACGTTGCGTGAGCGTAAACACCCTTGTTTAGGGCCAAATGCGATTTACGCTGGGAATTTCCGCCCACAGATTCGTGCTACATGTAGGGCTTCGTCGGTCGGAGTGGTGAGCTGCACCACAAGGGGCAGAATAACGATGCGTTTTTCTTACTTGGTTTGCGGGCAAAATTTTCTATCGGCCGTCGCCTGTTTCGTCGGCGTGGCCTCGGTCGTCGTCGGATGCGGCGGCGGCTCGGGCTCGCATTCGAAGGACGCCAGCGCCGACGCGACGCAATCGACGGACACGGCGACGAGCAATGACATGGCTACGCCGATCGACGCGACCAATACGCCCGACGGTTCCGCGGACGTGATCACGAAGTGCGTCGGCGGCGCCCACGTCACGAGCGGCGCCGCGTGTGGATGCAACGCCGACTGCCAGTCCGCCTTCTGCGTCGACGGCGTGTGCTGTGACACCGCGTGCACCGACACCTGCAAGGCGTGCAACGTGCCGGGCGCGATGGGCACCTGTTCGTTCGTGCCCGACGGCATCAAGCCGCGCGCGGCGACGACCTGTCCCGCGAGCGACGTCGCGACGTGCGGACTCGACGGCACGTGTGACGGGCAGGGCGCCTGCCGCAAGTACGTGCAAGGCACGACCTGCGGCAAGGGCACGTGCAGCGGCGCGGCCGTCACGGGCATTCAATCGTGCGACGGCAACGGCGCGTGCATGCCGGGCGACGCGAAGATCTGCGTCCCGTACACGTGCGACGCGACGACGCAAGACTGCGCGGCGAAGTGCACGACGAGCAACGACTGCGCGTCCGGTCACTCGTGCGTCAATGGGAGCTGCGGCCCCAAGATGAAGGGCATCAGCTGCGCGACGAACGACGAGTGTGAGTCGGGCTTCTGCACGGACGGTGTTTGCTGCTCCGACCAGTGCAAGGGCGCGTGCGTCTCCTGCAACCAGACGGGACGGCTCGGCACGTGCTGGCCCATCGACTCGGGCAACCCCGATCCGCGCGGCGTCTGCAAGGACTCGGGCGCGGCGAGCTGCGGTCAGACGGGCGCGTGCGACGGGTTCGGCTCTTGCGCGAAGTACGCCGCCGAGACGGTGTGCGTCCCGCCGTCCTGCTCGGGCGTCAAGCTCAACACGGCCGGCACGTGCGACGGCCTTGGTACGTGCAAGGCGCCCGGCATCCAAGACTGCACGCCGTACGCGTGCGTGTCGGGCACGTGCAACCCGTCGTGCGCGACCGACGCTGACTGCACGGCGGGCATCGCGTGCGTCAACCACAGCTGCGGCCTCAAGAAGCCCGGCGGCACGTGCACGAAGGGCACCGACTGCGCGTCGGGCTTCTGCACGGACGGCGTCTGCTGCAACACTGCCTGCGGCGGCGCCTGCCGCAGCTGCGCGCTCGCGTCGTCGCGCGGGACGTGCACGCCGCTCACGCAGGGCGCGGTCGACAGCCGCGGCGTGTGTGTGGACCAGGGCGCGGCCTCGTGCGGGACGAGCGGCCGCTGCGACGGCGCGGGCGGGTGCAGCAAGTACGCGACCGGCACCGTGTGCTCGGGCGAAAAGTGTGTGACCAACGTCTACACGGGCCCGTCGACGTGCAGCGCGACCGGCCAGTGCGTCGCGCCGTCGTCGCTGCCGTGCGCGCCGTACGCGTGCAACGGATCGAAGTGCTTCTCGTCGTGCACGGTGTCGACGAACTGCGTGACGCCCAACGTGTGCAACGTCAACTCGTGCGGCCTCAAGAATCCGGGCGCCAGCTGCTCGGCGGGCACCGAGTGCGCGTCGAAGGTCTGCGCGCAGGGCGTTTGCTGCGTGACGACGTGCAGCGCCTCGTGCAAGTCGTGCAACTTGCCGGCGACGCTCGGCACGTGCACGAACGTCGCGACGGGCACCGTCGATCCGAAGGCCCTGTGCGTCGATCAGGGCGGCACGTCGTGCGGCACGAACGGCCGCTGCGACGCGGGCGCCTGCCAGAAGTACGCGGCCGGCACCGCGTGCAAGGGTTCGACGTGCCCCGCCGGAACGATCAACTTCACGGCGGGATCGACGTGCGACGGCGCCGGCACGTGCACGACGCCCGCCGCGAA
>DATAZS010000515.1:0-4714 GCA_036271915.1 Polyangia bacterium | reverse complement strand
GTCTCCGCTGGTACCACTGTTGCCCGTGCCCGCCGTGCCGGGGTTCGAGCTCCCCCCAGCGCCGCTGCTGCCCGAGCTCGATCCGGCCGTGCCGCCAGACGAAGACGAGCCTCCGCCGCAAGCACTGAACGCCAGCAAGGCGGGCAGCGCGAGCGCGGAGAGAAGACAGCGAAACGAGCGGTCTAGATTCGGCATGAGTGACTCCTGGCGGCGCGTTGGGGCTCGACGGCGTCGATCAGCGGCGAGGATGCACCTTCGCCGCTTCTAGTACATTGGGTCAGCGAAGTGATGTTTGCACCGAAAAGGTCGGTGTCTGTCGCATCCGCTGCGTTTCGGATGCATCTCGCGAAATCCTGCGGAGTCGCTGCGAAATTCGCTCTGCAAGTCATGCACCCCGCGTGGTGCGCGCCGTTGCTCGCGGATGCGCGCTGTAATCGACTTAATGATTGCAAGGAACTTCACGCCACGTTATTGACCGCCTCCACGTGCCCATGGCTCAAGCGCTTGGACGGAGGAGGAACGAGTGGCGGCGAGGCACCTCCGTCGCGCTCGGCGTTGGTCTGACGTTGCTGACGTCACTGCCGAGCGCCGTCGCCTTCGCCGCGAAAACGGACGCCACGACGTCGGACAAGAAGTCGGACAAGAAATCCGACGCGAAGTCAGACGTCGAAGATGACAATGACAATGACAATGGCAACCAAGCGACGAGCGAACCCGCGCCCGCCGATGCGCCGCCGCCCACGCCCGTCATCGATGCGACGCCCGCGCCGAAGACGGTGCCGCCCGCGCCGCTGCTGTCGGGCGAGCCGGGCTGGCAGATGGGCTTCTTCGGCTTCCTCGAGCTCGACGCGATCTGGGACTCGACGCAGAGCTTCTCCGAGACCGTCCTCGACAACACGATCGCTCGTCCGCACACGGTCGCGGGCGACAACGCGCGCTTCCAGGGCACGGCGAAGGACTCGCGCCTCGGCTACAAGATCGCGGCGCCGCCCTTCGGAGGATCATTGAAGGCGTCGGCGTTCATGGAGGCGGACTTCTTCGGCATCATCCCGACGACCGCCACGCAGGATCAGAGCTACGTCTACGACACGATTCGCCTGCGTCAGTACTACGCCAAGCTCGAGACGCCGATCGTCGATCTCCTCGTGGGCCAGACCTTCGACCTCTACGGCTTCGGCGGCCAGGGATTCTTCCCCAACACGCCTGCGTTCCTCGGCGTCATGGGCGAGCTCTTCCATCGCAACGTGCAGCTGCGCCTTACGAAGGTCATCGAGACGGATCCCGTCAACGTCGAGATCTCCGTCGCCGGCGTGCGCCCCGCGACGCGCGACTCGGGGGTGCCCGACGCGCAGGCGGGCCTCAAGATCAACGTCAATGGCTGGCAGGGCGCCTCGGCGCAGGGACCGCGGCTCGTGAAGACGGCGCCCTTGTCGTTGGGCGTCTCCGCCGTGGGCCGCAAGCTCTCGGTGACCGACTTCGAGGCGATCGTCGCGAGCCCGCAGACGGTCTACGGATGGGGCGCCGCCGCCGACCTGTTCCTCCCCATCATCCCGGCGCGCGGCAAGGATCTCAGCAACGCGTTCTCCGTCACGGGCGAGTACTCGCGCGGGACGGGCGTCACCGATCTCTACCTGACGCTCACGGGTGGCGTGCTCTTCCCGTCGCTGCCGAACCCGAAGAACGTCCTGCCCGCGCCGACGTACACGCCCAACATCGATCCGGGCATCGTCACCTTCGACGCCAACGGCAGCGCGAAGTCGATCGAGTGGCAAGGGATGATGGTCAACGGGCACTATCATCTTCCGATGCGCGAAGGGAGGATGCTCTCCATCTCGGGGACCTATTCGCGCATTCAGTCCAACAACGCGCTCACGCTGACCCCCATGCAGGGCCAGGCCTTCGTCTGGAACAAGGGTCATTACTGGGACGCCACGATCTGGTGGTCGATCACCCCCGCGTTCCAGATGGCCGCGTCGTACCAGTCGATGACGCAGACCTTCGGCGACGGGACCGTCGCGCGGAACAACCGCGTCCAGGGCGGTTGGTGGTTCTTCTTTTAGGATGCATCGAGTGAACAAGGTTCATCTCGCGCTCGGTCTCGCGGCGGCGCTCGGCGCCGTCGGCTGCAGCACCTTCGAGAAGGGCGCCACGGGCAGCTGCACGGACCTCGTCGCGTGCGGCGGCAGTCCCGTGGGCGCTTGGACCGGCGTCGTCGACTCTTGCCAGTTCCAACCGGTTCGGCCCTCGCAGGCCATCGACGTGACTGAGTTCACGCAGAACAGCACGGGGCCGATGACCGCCATGATTGCTCCGCCCCAGCCGAATCCCGTCGTCACGACGCAGACGACGAGCGGCGACTGGTGCTCGAGCCTCGTCTACAACCCGGACAGCTCGGTCTCGAATGTGCAGCTCTGGCACGACGCTCCGATCTTGGACGCGGCGAACATCACGTACGGCCCGGACATGTCGTATCTGACGACGCTGACGTTCTCGACGAAGGGCTTCCCCGTCGACCGAAACACGACGCGCTTTCCGCAGCGGTGCCTGTTGGCCAACGGCGCGCCGCCGCCCGTGAGCTGCTCCGCGTTCGCCGCGGGGCTCACGACGTTCTACAAACCCCAGAGCGCGGGCGTGCCGCCGAACTTCGATCAGATCGCGTGCTCGGACGACGGCGCCTTCGGCTGCAACTGCACGTACGTCTACACGGTCGTCGTCTCCGATCAGGGCATGTGGAAGTCCGAAGGCACGACGTTGCTCCAGGACAGCTCGGTGTTCCTCTACAACGGGGCCATGCTCAACTCCCAGTCGCCGAACACGACGCTCAAGAGCGCGTATTGCGCCCAGAACGGTCGGTTGCAGCTGACCGGTCCCGCGGGTGGTAGCCTCTTCGGCGTGCTGGGGTTGCGCACACTGGAGCTCTCGCAGACGCAGCCATGAGCACCTCGCGGCGCGCGCTGTCTCTCGCTCGTGGTGCGCTGGGCCTGGCGGCGCTGCTCGGCGCCGGCTGCAAGAACCTCGGCGCCACGGGCGGCTGTCCCGTCACGGGGGATTGCGGCGGCGATCCTTCGGGCGTGTGGCAGGTCGATCCGGCGCCGGACCTGACCTGCAACTTCCCCGTCGTGTCGCGGCCAGCGCAGAACTACGCCAACACGGCGCCCTACTTCGAGCCCGAGACGGGCGCGATGGCGCCCGCCGTCACGAGCGGCAACTGGTGCTGGGACCTGACCTTCAACAAAGACGGCACCGTCTCGACGCCCACCGTTCCGCTGCAGAACCCGGACGTCATCGTGGGCGGCACGATCACGTTCAACAACACCTCCACCGATCACTCGTACACCTTCAGCCTCACGGCCGTGTCGACGACCAGGTTCCACGTCGCGAAGTCTTGCTTCGGCGTCAACGGCGCGAACCTGACGTGCACCACATTCGCGGCGGCGCTCGTGAACTCGTCAGCGGGCAACAATCCCGTCTACATGAACGCGTCGATGGGGGCGGTGCCGGCCTTCCGTTGCCAGGACGGGGGCGACGGCTGCGACTGCCAGTTCGACTACATCGAGACGGACCAAAACGCCGTCGGTGACACGGGGACCTGGACTCTAGACGGCAACGTCATCCATCAGTACAGCAAGGCGGGCCAGGGCAACCTGAACGAGACGAGCCCCTCACGGCGCTCGGTCCGCGACGCGACCTTCTGCGTGTCGGAAGACAAGAACACGTTGCAGCTGACGGGCACGAACGGCCAGGCGCTCGCGAACAAGGCCGGCACGCGGTCGTTGACGCTGACGCGCGTGCAGCCCGACGCGGGGACGAGCAACGTCGACGCGGCGGCGGGCCAGCCCGACGTCGGCGGCAGCGTCAAAGATGCCGGCGGCACGCCGGACGCGGGCGCGGTCGACACCGCAGCGCCCGCCGACGCGGACGCGGGCTGATACGGTCTCAGTCCGTTAGGGGCTGAAGTCCTTGGGGAGCCGCTTCGGCGCGCCGGCGTCGACACCGACCGGCGTCATGATGACGTCGACGCGACCGGTCTCGGAGAACACGGGGATCGTCACGAGATGGTCTTGATAGCCTGCGTGCTTCACGACGACGAGCAGATCGGTGTCGCTCCTCGGAAAGGTCACGGTCATCGGCGTGACGCCGACGATCGCGCCGCCGTCGACGCGGTTGACGGTCGCGCCCGAGGGAGACGACCCGATGTCGATCGTCGCGAGCGCCGTCTCCGCGCTGCCTGAGCCCGCGCTCGGCCTGGAATGGGCAACGACGACGATGACGGCGACGACGACGGCCAGCGCCACGGCGACGATCAGATACGAGTGGCTCACGGCGCGTGGCTCGGGGGGGGCCGTCATGGGAGGCTGCCAACGTACGACGACGCGCGGTCGTCGTCCATAACGTCGCCCACCCGTGGTCGCGGCCGCGGTCGTCGAGCGCGTCGGCGCAGTCCTCGGCGACAGCGCGCGCAAGCCGTCGATGGCCCGCAGCGGCGCGCGCAGATCGTGCGACACGCGACCACCCGGCGGGTGGTCGCGCTTTTGGATGATGCCGTGACCGCGTCTAGTAGCGGTAGTGGTCGGGCTTGTACGGCCCCTCGACGGCAACGCCGAGGTAGGCGGCCTGCTCCTTCGAGAGCGTCGTGAGCTTGACGCCGACCTTCTTGAGGTGAAGCCGCGCGACCTTCTCGTCGAGGATCTTCGGCAGCACGTAGACCTTGCCC
>DATAZS010000514.1:0-15220 GCA_036271915.1 Polyangia bacterium | reverse complement strand
GACGCGCGCTGGCCGTCGACGCGCACGATGTTGGTCTGCGGCGGGAAGCCGTCGCGCACGTGCGCGACGTCGCCGACGTAGACGACCGTGCCGTTGGCGGCGCGGATGGGCAGGCGGTTCAGCTCGTCGAGCTGGAGGGGGGCGCTGTTGGTCTCGACCTGGTACTCGAACGGGCCGATCTTCGCCGTGCCCGACGGCAGGACCAGGTTCTGCGAGCCGATCGTAGTGACGACGTCGACCGGTGACAGGCCCTTCGACTGGAGCGCGGGCAGATCGAGATCGACCTGAATCTGGCGCTGCTTGCCGCCGTACGGGTAGGGAATGCCGGCGCCATCGACCGTGACGAGCTGCGTGCGGATCGAGTTCAATCCGACGTCGTTGAGCTGCTGTTCGGACATGCCCTGCCCCGAGAGGCCGAGCTGGATGATGGGCACGCTCGAGGCGCTGTATTGCAGGATGAGCGGCGGCGTCGTGCCCACGGGCAGCTGGCGCAGCTGCGTCTGCGCGATCGCGGTGACCTGCGCCACCGCGTTCGCGATGTTGACCCTGGGCTGGAAGAAGATCTTGATGACGGCGATGCCGTTCAGCGACTGCGACTCGATGTGCTCGATGTTGTTGACCGTCGTCGTGAGCGACCGCTCGCTCGACACGGTGATCCGGTTGGCCATCTGCGCGGGCGACATGCCCGTGAACTGCCAGACCATCGCCACGACGGGGATGTTGATGTTCGGGAAGATGTCCGTCGGCGTCGTGAGCGCGACGAGCGGCCCGAGGATGAGGAGAACCAGCGCGAGGACGGCGAATGTATACGGGCGACGAAGCGCGAGCCGGACTATCCACATGGCGGTGTCGCCGGTCGTTCAGAATCCGAACAGCTGCTGGCTTTTTTTACAGAGGACAAAGGGCTTTTCTCGGCGAGGTCGTGCGTAGGGATGCCAGGGATAGCTCAAAGGTCCCTGGTCTGCCTGCCGATTCGGCCTGCGGTGCAACAAAAGCGCCACAGGCTTGACGGGGCAGGCGTCGCTCGATCGTCTCCGGGCGCGCGCGCCTTCGACGTCGCGGGTATCCCCGCGCGTCCGACTCGCGTCAGGGCGCGAGCAGGACGAAGTAGGCGACGAGCATCCCTGACAGGAGCGAGAGCCCCGTCAAGATCCGGTAGCGCTCGAGGGAGCGCGCGCGCCTGCGGGCCCGATCGATCGGATCGTTGCGGCCGTGCTGAGTGCGCAGCGCCGTCTCGGCGTAGTACCGCGTCCACTCCTCGCTCGTCGCATTCAACCCACGCATCTCCGCGCTCCCTGGCAACCTATCGGCGTTCGGTGGCCTTTGCTTGAGCCGGGCGCGGGCTCCGCGCGTCAGGCGCCGATGACGGCGCGCAGATCGCGCGCGAGCGCCGTCATCGACGGATAGCGATCGGCGCGGTCCTTCTGGAGACAGCGGGCGACGATCTCTTCGACGGCGCTCGGCACCTCGAGGTGGTCGCGCAGCGGGATCGCCGCGCGCGTCATCACGGACGCGAACATCTCGAACGGCGTGTCGCCCGGAAACGGCAAGCGACCCGTGAGCAGCTCGTAGAGAACGACGCCCATGGACCAAACGTCACTGCGCGCGTCGACGTCGGTCGAGGCCACCATCTGCTCGGGCGCCATGTACGCGGGAGATCCGATGACGTACTCACCCGTGAGGCGCGTCGAGTTGTCGGGCGACGGGTCGCCGGCGGCCAGCCCGAAGTCGAGGACCTTGACGACGGCGCCGGCCGGCGTCTCGGCGAGGAACACGTTCGAAGGCTTGATGTCACGGTGGATGATGCCGACCTCGTGCGCCGCGGCGACGCCCGCGCAGGCGTCGGCGCCCCACGCGAAGGCCTGCGCGAACGGCAGCGGCCCGGAGCGGCGGAGCAGATCGCCGAGGTCGATGCCTCGGAGGTACTCGAGGACGAGATACGGGAGGCCGCCGTGGGCCGCGTCGAGGTTGCCGACGTCGAGGAGTCGGCCGACGTGCGGCGTCGCGAGGCGCATGAGCACGCGCGCCTCGCGCGCGAAGCGCTCCAGCACCTGCTCCTGCGCGCGCCACTCGGGCAGAAGAAACTTGATGGCGGCGACCTCGCCCGTCGCGCCTTGGGCCTCGAAGACGGCACCGACGCTTCCTCGCCCGAGCTCGCGCGTGACGCGCCAACGTTCCCCGATGATCGCGTCCGGTTCGATGATGGACTCCGGCGCCGGCGTCACCGATTTCGCGAGATCGAGGTCGCGGCGCAGGCGCAGCTCGCGGGAGATCTGCCGCGCGAGCCGCCGCAGTGACTCGAGTTGCCGATCCGTCAACGTGCGCGGCGCGCGACCGGCCACCGACAGGGCGCCCACGGCCGAGCCCTCGTCGACCTCGAGCGGGACGCCGGCATAAAAGCGGATGCGGGGATCGCCGGTCACGAGCGGGTTGTCGGCGAAGCGCGCGTCGAGCCGGGTGTCGGCGACGACCAGCGGGTGGTGGGCGTTGATGCAATGGCCGCAGAACGACAGATCCCGCCGCGTCCCCGTGAGCTCGACGCCAACGCGCGCCTTGAACCACTGGTAGTCGGAGTCGACGAGCGTGATGAGCGCGATCTCCGCCCCGCACAGCTCGGCCGCGAGGCGCGCGACGTCGTCGAAGGCCTGCTCCGCCGGCGTGTAGATGATCTTGCACGCCGCGAGCAGCGCGAGCCGCTGGGCTTCGTCCGCCAGGATGGGCGCGTCCAACATGGGCCCCATGATAGCGGAGACTGCCTCGAAGAGCGTTGGCGACCGGGGCCTGCTGAGTGCCGGCGCACAGACGCTCCGCGGACCAGCGTCGTCATTCGACGGCGCTGGTCCTGAGCGGCAGGTCACTACCGCGAGACGGCGACCGCCGCCGAGCGACCGAGCACCCGCTCGTCGCGTCCCACGGCGACGACCGCGACGTGCTTGTCGTCCGTCTTGACGGCGATCGTCGTGTCGAGACCGTTCCAGCTCGCCTCACCGACCGGCCAGAACGCGGCCGGCCCCGAACCGCCCACGACGATCCAGCGCGCGACGTCGGTCGCGCCGTTCCAGATCGCGTGGACGGTCACCGTGCCGTCGGCGTTGCGCTGCGCGGTGGCCGTCGGCTGCGTCTCGGGCTCGCCGTGCCACGTGAAGCGATACGCGCGGTAGGTGTCCCAGCCACCCGTGCTCGGCACGGTGGCGTCGAACAGCAGATCGCCCTTCGCGTCGAACTCGGAGAAGCGCCCCGTCGCGCCCCAGCCGACGAAGGTGTGGTCGTGGTCGAGCCCCTGCGCGTTGCCCTGCGAGCCCGCCTGGATCTTGTCTGGGTGGATGATCTCCTTCACGAGCGTCGAGGTCTGCGTGCGCAGATCGTGGCGCACCCAGACGACGCGCGAGTACGGCAGCACGCTGGGCGCGGCCTCGTTGTCGAAGATGCGCAACGTCGAGCGATCGATCTGCTCGGGATCGTGCTGCCACGCCGTCTGCACGCCCGCGCCCAGCGCGAACGTCGAGTCCTTACCGCCTTGCCTCCAGACGATCTCCTTGCTGCGGTAGTCGACCTTGTAGACCGTCCACGCGTTGCGCGAGTCGATGATGATGTGGCCTTCGTCGTCCCAGTTCACGGCGTTGATGTGGAAATAGTCGTACGCGACCGTGGGCGACGTCGGCGCGGCCACCTGGCTCTCCGTGAGCGGGACGTGCTCGATGCTGTGCCACTCCCAGACGACGCGCCCCGAGGCGACGTCGACCTCTTGGGCGACGCCGTCGACGACGACGCCGTCTGCCGGGCCGCCCACCGACGAGAGGTCGTACGGGATGTGATTGTAGATCGTGATGAACGCCGTCCCGCGCGGCGTGATGCGGAACTCGTGCAGATCGGCCTGGTAGCCGTTGCCCGCGGCGACGACCGCGATCTGGTGATAGGCGCGATCATAGACGTAGTTGACGCCTTGTCCCTCGCCCGGACCCGTCGGGCTGTTCTCGCCCTGCCACCACGTGAGCACCGACTGACCGCGATACTCTTGCACGCGGAAGTTGGCGGCCTGCTGGTTGGGACCGACGGCCTGGAACCACACGGGCCGCCCCTGGTCGTCGATGATCTCGGGCCCTTGCTGGATCGCGGCGTTGGGCGTCGTCTTCGGCGCCACGAAGACGAGGCCGCGCTCGACGCCGGGCTTCGACGTCAGCACGGTGATGGGCGGCGGGACGAGCGGCGCAGCCGCCGGCGGCGGCGCCGTGAAGGCCGGCCGCGCGAGCGCGCCCGTGAGCGCGACGCCGCCGATGATGCCGAGAACCAAACGAGAACGGACTTTGTGAACGGTCGATCGAAGGTGCATGACTCTCTCTCCTGGATGAAGAGTCGCTGCCGGACTATCCGGCACGGGCGACCGCGCGGCGGCTGAACCGCCCGAGGTCACCCGCGGCGACAGGAGAGAGCGCGGTGGAACATGATCACGCGCTCATGAAGACATCACGCATGCTCGCGGTCAAGAAATTTTCTTTTATGTAGGACATTTGTCTTGTTGGATAGACGTGCTTGCGGTCGCATTTCGGCCGAGCCGGCGCCGCAGGACTATCGGGATCCGACGCCGTCGAGGCTCACTCGCACGAATCGCACTTGTGCGTGAGCGCGTCGCAGACCGCGACGACCGGTGTTCCGCACTCGTCGTCGGACGTGCACGGATCGCCTGGCTTCGCGAAGGCGGTGCACACGTTCCCCACGCAGCGGGCGCCGTCGACGCAGGGCTTGTACTCGGGCGTGGGCGTGCAGTCGGCGCCGATCGCCAGAAGCGCGTCCGAGCACTTGTCGTCGGAGCCGCACCAGCCCTGGCACTCGGATTTACCGGGCGTGCAGGCCGCCCCCGCCAACTTTCGCACGTAGCACTGCGGGGTCGTCTCGAAGAAGCTGCAGAGGGCCGGAGCGGCGCACGCGCCGACCTCGACGCAAGGATCTCCCGGCGCCTTCAGCGCTTGGCAGGTTCCCGTGAATCCCCCATCCGACTTTATCGACGGCTGGGCGCAGTACAGCCCCTTCACACAAGGAAAGGTCACGTCCGGATCGCACGATTGGTTGAGAGTTCCGGGCGTGGTCAGCGACGTGCAATGATTGTTGGCGCAGGTCGATCCCGTAGGGCAGAGATCCTCGTTCGGCGCGAAACAGCCGTCCCCGGGCGCGAGGGGGGCCGTGCAGATCCCGCCACAGCTCCCCGGCGTGCGATGGCAGATCGCGGTGCCGGCGCACTCGCCGGCGGGGATTGGATAGCGGTTGCCGAGCACGAGAGGGTCGCACGTCGCCCCAACGCCGCGTTTCGGCGTGATGGCGTCGCACGTGGGCAGCCCGTCGTCGTAAGCGCCCGGACAGGCGAGGCCCTGGTACGCCTGCAGGCAGGCCGGCGCCTTCGAGGGATCGAAGCCGACGCCACCGTCCGCGACGCTGGCCGCGAATGCCGAGCACGGCGGTCGGGTCGCGTAGTCCGGGCTCAGGTGCGACTCGCCGTAACAACGCCGCTGGTAGTCGGCGCGGAGAGCGACGAGCGTCTGGCAGAAGGCCAGCGGCATCGAAAGGTCGGCATCGACCGCGGCGCCGTCGACCGGGGGCACGTCGGAGGGCGCATCCGGCTTCGAGGCAGTATCGGTTGCGAGGTCGACGATCGCGTGAGCGTCGGTGATCGAGGCAGTATCGGTTGCGAGGTCGACGATCGCGTGAGCGTCGGTGATCGAGGCGGTATCGGTTGCGAGGTCGACGATCGCGTGAGCGTCGGTGATCGAGGCGCCGTCGGTGGGCGTCAGGTTCGGCGCATCGTTCGCGTCGCTTCGCGAGGCGGGCGTGTCGGTCGCCGTCATGGCGTCGGCGGCCGCTTCGGGAGCTGCCTCGCGGCCGACGTCGCGGCCCCCGTCGCCGATCGAGAGGCCGTTGCCTGAGCCGGACGACGTGCAGGCGAGGTTGAGCGCCGACATCGCTCCCAGGGCAACCCACAGAACTCTCCACCCAAGGCGCATGCCGGATCTTACCAGGCGTCGGTGACGTCGATGGCGATCGTTTGACCTAGAGCTGCAACGCGACGACGTCTCAGTGTACCGGTCACGCATTGCCTAGGAGAGGCGTCGCGCGAGCGTCCCATCGGGGCCGGCCGCGTGGGGCGTGAAGCCGCCCACGATCGCTCTGAACCTGATGGCCTTCGCGAGGATCTGCTGGAGATCGTCTTCACGGAAACCGATGACGCCCCGGCACAGATCGTCCTCCGTCGGCAAACGGCCCAGCAAGTCGCGCCACTCGGAGCGCGCTTCGACGCTCGTCGACGCCAGGGCTTGGGCGCCGACATCCTGAGCGACAGAGAGGACCGTTCGGACGAGCTGTTCCAATCGTGAGGTCAGACCAGGGTTCATGTGTGCCGTTACCTAGTCGGCAGCGGGCGACTTCACTTTAGAGATCCGCTTCTCCACGCGCCAAATCCGGGGACGCTCGATCGTGGTCTCCAGTCATCACCGAGCGCCAGACGCAGGCTCGAGTCCCGGCCCCGGGGCATTGCCCTCGGGACAACACCTGTTGTCTCCCAGGAAACAGGCAAATTGCTTAGGCTTTTAGCTCTCAGGTCGTACGGGTACTTACGTATCTATGAACCAACAAATTGTAGGCATGCTTGCTGCTTTATGGCTGGCACACCCCGATGTTGGGATGCTCTCGAAACGGCACGCCTCAGGTGACTGGGGTTCGCAAAGCAACCGGGCTCGGACTCGAGTCAGCGGGGCTTCCGAAGGAGACACGGAAGATGGACAAGCTAACTCTGAGACGAATCGGATGGGTCGGCGCCTCGCTGGGACTGACCTCGGCGCTGGTGGGCTGCAACAACATGCAGGCGAGCTCGGCGGCCGGTGAGACGGGCGGCGACTCGAGCTCGTCCGCGTACCTCAGCACGGCGAACGGCCTCTCCAGCATGAACGGCTTCAACGGCGCCAACGGCCTCAACAGCGCCAACGGCCTCAACAGCGCCAACGGCGTCTGGGGCACGAACGGCCTCAACAGCGCCAACGGCCTCGGCTCGATCAACGGCTTCAACAGCGCCAACGGTTGGAAGGGCTCGAACGGCTTCGGCTCCGCGAACGGTTGGCAAGCGGTCAACGGCCTGAACTCTGCGAACGGCTTGAACTCGGCGAACGGGTTCAACTCGGCGAACGGGTTCAACTCGGCCAACGGCGCGTCCGTTACCAACGGCCTCAACATGGCGAACGGCCTCAACAGCGCCAACGGTCTCAACAGCGCGAACGGCTACATGACGACCGAGCACGGTCGCATGATCGTTCAGTACCTCGCTCGCTGCGCGTTGCCGTCGGGCCAGAACTTGGTCAAGCAGGACCAGTACGGCACGAACTTCACGTTCCCGGGCGGCATCGGCCTCGCGCCCGACTACTACACCAATGGCTGCGGACCCGACTGCGCCCAGGCGCTCTCCTCCTGCATGATGGCCCACATCAACACCTCGGGCACGCACATCCCCTTGTGGATGGTCAGCCCCGACACCAACGTCGGCTGGGGCGTGTCGCCCGCGTTCCCGACCCGCGAAGGAACGTTCTTCGGTCAGATCATGCTGACCGACCAGAACAACAACCTCGACGCGTTTTACTGCAACGGCCCGGGCGCCGACCAGAACGTCGTCCCCGGCCGCCTCGGCGCCAACCAGGGCTCCGTTCCCTATGCCAACGCCTGGCCGGCGTCGGCCAAGATGGACGGCCTCTGCGACACGAACCACTCGACGGGTGGCTGCACGGCGCACTTCACGACGGACGCCTCGGGCAAGCAAGTCGAAGACGGCCCGTCATCCTGCACGCTGAATGGCGCCGTCTACGACCACCCGATCACCGTGTGGCGTGGCGCGACGTATCAGGCTGAGGCCGCGCAGGGCGGTGCGTTCCTCGGGAGCAATGGCACGGGCGCGGGCTGCACGCCCGGAACGTCAGGGTGCACCTGGGTTCCGGGTGGCCTGGGCTTCAATGCCAGCAACTGCACGACGCCGGGCGCGAACGGTTGCGCCATCATCGTCGACTCGAACAACGGCATGGGCAAGCGCGTGGGTTACCTCACGGGCGGCAGCAAGGGCCTCAAGTTCACGGGCCTGACCGTCGCCAACAACGGCACCAACAACCTCATCGTCTACTACACGGATGGTGACGTGCCCAGCACGACGCGCTACTTGTCGTTCGTCGTCAACGGCGGCTCGCCCCAGGTCAAGCCCTTCGGCGGTCTCGTCGACTGGAGCCACCCGCGCGGCGCCGCGATCAGCCTCAGCGGCTTCACGGCGGGCAGCAACAACACGCTGTACGTGACGGCCGATCCGAACGACGGCGCTCCTGACCTGGACTGGATCGAGGTCGTTGACTCCGGCTCGTCCGTCCCCTCGACGGGCCTTTGCCAGCCGTCGCTGTGGAACGTCACGGCGTCGGTCAACAGCAGCAGCGCGGGCAACGTCGTCAACGGCAACCTCACGGACCGCTGGACGAGCGGCACGAACGCGGCCGGCGCCTACATCCAGATCGACTTCACGGGCAACGTCAACCTGAGCACGATCACGCTCGACAACACGCAGGACGGCTCGACCAATGACTTCCCGGGTAAGTACTCCGTGTTCTCGTCGTCTGACGGCGTGACCTTCAGCTCGACGGCCTTCACAACGGGGCCGGGCGCCCCGAATCACACCATCATCTCCTTCACGCAGGAGTCCGTCCGCGCGGTTCGCATCGCGAACACGGCGGCGAACTCGAACGGGAGCTGGTGGTCGGTCGGCGAGATCGAGACGGACTGCAACCTGTCGTTCTAATCACCGAGAGAACCAATCAGTCGCGAGGGGGCGTCCGGAAACGGGCGCCCCCTTTCGTTTGGGGCGACGGGCGGCAAAGCCGTTGCGCCGGTGTGAACGTTCCGTTACCTTGGTTTCTTCGTGACGACGTTCATTCACCGCTACCCGACGTGCTGGGTTGTCCGTAAGGACGACTTAGGCCGGGTCGCGCGCGTCTGAACTAAATTCACGACGAGACGACCCCGGCTGATGGCCGCGGGTCGCGCTCTGTGACTCTCGGTCTTCGGCCCTCTGCCCGGAGGCGACGATGAGTCAGAGCAACGAACCGAACGCGACGACTGGCGCGGCACCTGCGACGTTGGCGCTGCATACGCAGCCCGCGAACGACACGGGCGTGCGCGTCGTGCGCGTCGGGTTGCTCGGGTTGCCCCGCACGTACTGGACGTTGTGGACCGGCATGCTGCTGAACCGCCTCGGCGGCGCCGTGTTCTTCCTGCTGGGGATCTATCTGACGCGCGAGCGCGGCCTGTCGCCCGAGGTCGCGGGGCTCGTCATCAGCTTGTACGCGGCCGGCGGCTTCTTCGCGGGACCCGTGGGCGGCGCGCTCGCGGATCGCTTTGGGCGACGCGCGACGCTGCTCGTCGGTACGGCGAGCGCGGGCTCGCTCATGCTCGCGCTCGGCCTGTCACGCGCGACGGGCGCGATCATCGCGCTCGCGCCGCTTTTGGGCTTCTTCTCCGATCTGTGCCGGCCGCCGTTGCAGGCGGCGGTCGCCGACGTCGTGCCGCCCGCCGACCGGGCGCGCGCGTACGGACTGCTCTATTGGGCGATCAACCTCGGGTTCGCGGGGGCGAGCGTGTGCGGCGGCGCGCTCGCCGAGCATCACTTCTCGTTGCTGTTCGTCATCGATGCGCTCACGACCTTCACCTACGGCGCGATCGTCCTCGTCGGCGTGCCGGAGACGCGGCCCGCGCTCGCGACGGACGCGCGGCCGCCCGGGGTCGCGGCGTTCGCCGCGCCGTTTCGCGATCGCCCGTTCGTGACCTTCGTGCTGATCCAGGTGCTGCTGTTCGTGGCGTTCGCGCAGGTCGTCGTCGCGCTCCCGCTCGACATGCGCGCGCACGGGCTCGGCTTGCCGGCGATCGGCTGGCTCATGGGCCTGAACGGCCTCTACATCGTCGTCATGCAGCCGATCGCGCTGCGCCTCCTGCGCCGCTTCGGCCACGTGCAGTGGCTCGCCGCGGGCTGCGTGCTCACGGGGCTCGGCCTCGGCGCGACGGCGCTCGCGGGCGGCGCGCGCGTCTACGCGCTGTCGGCGATCCTGTGGACGATCGGCGAGATTGGCTTCTCGACGGCGGCGCCCGCGCTCGTCGCTGACCTCGCGCCCGTCGCGCGGCGGGGCGCGTATCAGGGCACGTATCAGCTCGCGTGGGGCGGAGCCAGCGTGCTCGCGCCCACGTTGGGCTCGCTCGTGCTGGCGCGCCTCGGCGCGGGCGCGCTGTGGATCGGGTGCCTCGTCGTTTGCTTCACGGCCGGGGCGCTGCACCTTCGTCTCACGGGGCGACGTCAGCGCTGATGTCCGAACCGCACCTCGAGGCCCGGGTGGCGCGCCGCGAGCGCGCGCAGGGCCTCGAGGCTCGCGCGGCTGCGCGGCCGATCGGACGAGAACGTCCCGGGCTCGACGTCGTGCTCCCATCCCCAGCGCGTGTGGCACGCGTCGCCCGTGAGCAGCACGGGGCCGCGCGGCGTGCGCACGACGTAGGCCGTGCTGCCGGGCGTGTGGCCCGGCGAAGAGATCGCGAACACCGTGCCGTCGCCGAAGAGATCGAGCACGCCCGCGAAGCGACCCGAGGCGTCGGGCGCGAAGCCCCACTCCTGGACGGCGTCCTGCCCCTCGAGCTGCGCGTCGATCGTGCCGCGCGTGAAGAGGAACAAGATGTTGCGATCGTGCGTCTCGCCGGGGCCCACGAAGATGGGCGTGCCGCGCGGGACGTCGCGCATTCCGCTCACGTGGTCGAGGTGCAGGTGCGTGAGCAGCACGCCCGCGAGCGGCCGCGGCTCGCGCGCCAGCAACGTCGCCGTGTCGGTGCCGAGCTTCATCTTCTCCGTGTGCATGGCCTTGCGCACGATCCAGCCGACGCTCGCATTCGAGGGATCCTCGACGAGCGCGCGCGTGACCCCCGTGTCGACGAGGAAGGTGCCCCGCGTGGGGTGGTGGAGGACGTGCGTGAAGATCTGAATCGGCTCGTCGCCGTCCGTGAGGTGCGCGGCCTTCGCCTTCGGATCGTCGAGGTTGATGAGGCCGGCGCGCGTCACGGCCCAGTCGGCGCCCACGACGGTCTCGACCTCGACGGGGCCGGGCGTATCGAGCAGCGCTTCCATGGCCGCGCTCGAGACGGGGACGCCGAGGGTCGCGGCGCGCGTGGCGTGGCTGCTGGCCGTGCACGCGCCGAGCAGCATGACGCAGAGGCCGATGACGAGCATTTCGGAACGAAGGTTGGCGTTGGTGAGCATGTCGATGATCTCCATGCGCCGAACATCGCTCATGCTAATTCGGATGGGTATCGCCTAAGAATTCATGTCATCATCCATTTATGGATATGGCCCCGAAGCTCGCGCTCGAGGTGTCCTGGGATGACTGGCGGCTGTTCCTCGCCGTCGCCGACGGCGGCAGCATGAGCCGCGCGGCGCGCGCGCTGCGCCTCGGGCAGCCGACCGTGAGCCGGCGCGTCGGCCTGCTCGAGGAGCAGCTCGACGGTGCGCTCTTCGTGCGCAAGGTCGACGGCGTCACGCTCACCTCGCTCGGCGAGCGCCTGCTGCCCACGGCGCGGCGCATGGCCGAGTGGGCCACCGACGCGCAGCGCATCGTCGCCGGTAAGGAGCGTCGCCCCGAGGGCCGCGTGCGCGTCGCGGCGCCGCCCGGCGTCGCCTTCGACTTCCTCGCGCCGCTCGCGGGCGTGCTGCGCAAGCGCGCGCCGGGGCTGCGCCTCGAGATCCTCGCCGACGTCGGCTACGTGAGCCTCGCGCGCGGCGACGCCGACCTCGCGCTGCGCATGCGCGCGCCCGCCGAGCACGATCTCGTGGGCGTCGCGTCCGTCGAGGTGCAGGCGGCCGTCTTCGTGTCGAAGGGGTACGCGCGCCGGCTGCCGAAGAAGGTCGGCCTCGCCGATCTCGACTGGATCGCGTGGGCGCCGCCGCACGAGAGCACGCCGCCCAACCCGCAGCTCGCCGCGCTGCTCGGCGAGGCCTTCCGGCCCGTCTTCACGTCGAACGACTACTTGGTCCAGCTCGCGGCCGTCGAGGCGGGCGTGGGCGCCATGGTGCTCGGGCGCCGCTTTCACCGCCTCTCGCGCATCGGTCAGCTCGTCGAGCTTCCGATCGATCTCGGGCCGTCGGGCCGCACGACGTTCCACCTCGTCGTCGCGAAGCGCATGGCCGACGTGCCGCGCATCCGCGCCTTCGTCGACGTCCTGCTCGGCGAGCTCGATCCGCCCGCGAAGAAGGCGTAGCGCCGCTCAACGCTTTTTGGCGTTCCACACCTGCATGAGCTCGGGCGAGCCCTGGTTGCGGATGCCGTTGTCGTTGAGGATCTCTTCGGTGGCGGCCTCGAGAGCCTTGCGCGCGAAGACGTAGGTCTCGCCGCCGTGCTGCGCGCCCTCGAAGGTCAGGAACTCTTGACGGTCATCCCGCAGCACCTCGACGAGGTGGCGCAGGTTCTTGATGGCGACGCCGTTGACGGACTTGATGACCTCGCCCGCGGGGCTGCCGTAGCCCTGCACGATCTTGTGCGGCAGGAACGGCGACGGCACGATGACGAGCTCCTCGCCGGGGAAGGCGGGCGGGTCGAACCGGCGCTTGACGAGCGGGCTCGTGAGGACGCCGTTGTTGCCGAACTCGCGCAGGCCCGTCATCAGGTGCGCCGACGCCGGCGAGAACACGAGCGGACCGTAGATGAAGTAGGGCGGGTACTCACCGGCCTTGTCGGGGATGAGCATCGGGAACTGCGGCGACACCGGCACTTGCAACGTCAGGGTCTTGCCGGCGCGCACGACGGTGAGCGGGACCTTGCCGTTCTTCGCGATGCGCTGCACGAGGTACTGGAAGCGGATGCGCAGGTTGTTCGCGCCCACCTGCACCATGCCCTGGTCGTCGATGGGCGCGTCGCCGATCTTCGTGATGACGTCCCACGTCTTCAGCGGGCTCGGCCCCGAGCGCGTGTTGGGATCGTGCACGACGATGCCCTGCACCGTGGCCGGCAGCTTCAGATACGCGCGCAGCGCCGCGTTCTCGAGCGTCTGGAGATCTTCGTACAGCGCGGGCTTGCCGTCGTATTTGCCGTCGGCGACGTCCGCGAGGAAGAGCTCGATCTCCTCGTTGGGGATGATGTAGCCGATGTTCTGCGTGCCGCCCAGCGAGCTGAAGGCGAGGCCGATCATCTGGTCGCCGACGACGGCGGGGCCGCCGCTGTTTCCGTGGTTGATGGCGGCGTCGATCTGAATGCGCAGGCCCGAGACGGGGCGGTTGTAGGCCGCGAACTCGATGCGCGAGACGATGCCCTTCGTGATCGACAGGTTCGAGCCGCCCGCGGGGAAGCCGTAGGCCATGACGGCGTCCTTGACGTCGGGCATGTCGGTCGCGCGGCGAAGCGCGCCGTGCGTGTCGAAGACCTTCTCGTCGTCGAGCTTGAGCAGCGCGAGATCGATGCCGGGCGCGATCGCGACGACCTTCGCCGAGATCTTGTCGCCGGTCTGGTTGGCCTGCACCTGGACCTGGCTCGCGTACATGACGACGTGCGCGTTCGTGAGGATGCGCTTGCCCTCGATGATGACGCCGCTGCCCGAGATCTCCTCGGCGGGCTCCTTCGTCCAGGGCTTGAACGAATCGGGTCGACGCACCGTCGAGAAGACCTTGACGACGGAGGCCTCGACGCGGCCCGAGCCCGACGACGAAGGCTCGGTCGCGAGGGAGATCGAGGCCACCAACAAGAGCGGAACGGCCGCCAACGAGGCGACGAGACGGGGCAGGGTGCGCATGGCCGCAACGAATATCACGGCCGTCGGCGCGGGCGACCTCTGCTATGTGTTGACGCGCATGAAGGGGACGACGACATCGCTCTTGCTCGGCACGCTCGCCTTCGCCGCCGGGTGCAAAGCCGCGCCGCTCGGGGGCCCTGACGGGTGCTACGGCGTGCAGGGCTCGTGCAAGTCGTCGACGGGGTGCATCGACTATTCGGGCTACAGCTCCTCCGATCTCGTTTCGCTCGAGGCGGGGTGCAATGAGACTCCTGCGGTCTGGTCGTCGACGGCGTGCGACGCGCACGGCTCCGAGGGCGGCTGCGAGATCGTTCTCGGCGAGGTGTGTATCGTGGCGTGGGCGTTTTCTCCGACGGTCGAGAAGACGGCCGAGGGTGCCTGTCTCACGGGCGCGGAGGGCAACGTTTGGCTGTCACCGCCCGCGCCGTGAACGCAGAGCGATCCGGGGCTTCGTGATAACTTGCGCGCCATGCCGACGCTGAAAAAGAAGGCCGAACGGACGACGGCGCGGTCGCAGCCGCTGCCTCCGGGAGACGAGCTCGGCGCCGTCGAGATGTCGCGGCGCGTGGGTGAGAACCTGCGGCAGCGGCGCAAGGCGCGCAACCTCTCGCTCGATGAGCTCGCGGTCGCGTCGGGCGTGAGCCGCGCGGCGCTGTCGCAGATCGAGACGTCGAAGGGCAACCCGACCGTGGGCGTCCTCTGGAAGATCGCCGTCGGCCTCGGCCTCCCGTTCGCGGAGCTCATCGGCGAGAAGCGGGGCGGCGTCGGCGTCCTGCGGCGCACGGACTCGCAGGTGTTGCGTTCGGCCGACGGCAAGATGGAGAGCCGGCCGCTCACGCCCGCGGGCGCGGCGCCGTGGTGCGAGGTGTACGAGCTGCGGCTCGCGGCGCGCGCGACGCACGCCTCGGACGCGCACGCGCCCGGCACGCGCGAGCTCGTCATCGTGCTCGCGGGGCAGCTCAAGCTGCGCGTCGAGGGCGAGATCTACGAGCTCGGGTCGGGGGACTCGGTGTCGTTCTCGGCCGACAAGCCGCACGCCTACGAGAACCCGGGCGCCACCGAGGCGCGCTACCAGGATCTCATTTTGTACGATCGCTAGGGCCCGTGCGGCTGCGCGCGAGATCGTCAATCAAACGGATGACGAGCGCCGTCCAGCCGGTCTGGTGCGTGGCGCCGATCCCGCGGCCTGTTTCGGCGTGGAAGTACTCGTGGAAGAGCACGAGGTCTTTCCAGTGTGGGTCGGTCGCGTAGCGCGCGTTCTCGCCGTGGCAGGGGCGCAAGCCTTTTCCATCGACCTCGAACAGGCTCGCGAGGCGGCGTGACAGCTCGCGCGCGACCTCGTCGAGGTTCATGAGGTGGCCCGAGCCCGTCGGGCACTCGACGCGCAGGTCGTCGCCATAAA
>DATAZS010000513.1:0-6445 GCA_036271915.1 Polyangia bacterium | reverse complement strand
CTCGATCGACGGCTTCTTCGCGACGAAGTACTGCGCGGCCTGCTCGACGACCTTCTTACAGTAATACCCGGGGCGCGAGAACATGTCGACCGAGCCCGGATGAGCGATGTGCTCGAGCTTCCTCTTCCCGACGAAGGCCGCCGCCGTGCCGCCCGACTTCTCGGCGGCGTCGAAGACCGTGGGCACGTGGATCCAGCCGCGATCGGGATGCCACGAGTTCCAGAAGAGGCCGTGCTCTTTGACGTCGAAGCCCGACAGCATCGCGGCGTGCGATGGCAGCGTCGACGCGCGCCGGATCGTGCGCGCCTTCATCGAGTACGAGCCGCGCCGCATGATCGCCTCGTGCACGGGCGCCGACACGGACATGAGGGCGTCGGGGCGCAGGCCGTCCTCGCTCACGATGATGACGTGACGAATGGCGGCGCGGCCGAGCTTCGCGGCGAGCGGAGGGGATGCGTCGTTCTTAGTCGTCGGCGCGATGGTCGGCGGCGGTGGCTGCGGCGATCGGGCGGCGAGCGGCGCGGGCGTCTCGTGCCGACAAGCGCCGACGCTCACGCTCGACAGCAGCAGGAAGAGCGCAGGGACCGAGGCGAAACGCACGCGCGATCACCATAACAGAAGAACCTGCGCGCGTCGCGCGGCGGCGGTCCGAGGTGAGGCGCCGCGCGTGAGCGCGGCCGCGGGCCTTGCGTGTTTTTCATTTTGACCTAACCTTGCGGCATCAAAAGTTCGTTTCGTTCGTGGATGGCGCCCCGCCGTGAGCGCGCCCCGCTGTCTCGCCCCTCTGCTCTCGCCGCCGTCGCCGCTCTCGGATTGGTGCTCTCGAGCGTGGTCTTGCCCGCGTGCGCCCACCTGGGGGCCGGTGGCTGTGCCGCCGACCGAGATTGCAAGATGGATCGGGTGTGCGACGCGGGGAGGTGCGTGTGGCCGCAAGGACCGCGTGCGGGCGTCCCGGCCGGGGCGGCGGTCGCGGGGGGGACGTCGAACGCGGCTGCGGCGACGTTGCCGCAATATGCGCTCGAGGCGGCGCAGGCGATGTTTCGCTTGGGCGCCGCGCACCGCGGACGCTCGCCCTTCAACTTGCCGGTCGGCAAGCCCGAGATCTCGTGGACGGTGACGACGGGCGGGCCGATCGCCTCGTCGCCCGCTGTGGCAGACGACGGCACGGTGCTCGTCGGGTCGCACGACGGCAAGCTATACGCCGTCGCGCGTGACGGCACGACGAAGTGGAGCTACGCGACGGGCGACATCATCTTCAGCTCTCCTGCCGTCGCGCACGACGGGACGATCTACTTCGGCTCCGACGACGATCACCTGTACGCGATGACGGCGTCGACGGCGAAGCCGCGTTGGATCTACCAGATCGGCGCGTGCTCGCAGCGCATCGGACTCGGTCCCGCGGCGAGCCTTTGCGACGTCGACGCGGGGCCGACGATCGGTCCCGACGGCGTCATCTACACGGGCGGCGACGGTGTCTATGCCGTCAACCCCAACGGCACGTTGCGCTGGAAGTTCGCGACGGGCGGCCACGTCGCTTCGGCGCCCGCCGTGCTGGCGGACGGCACGGTCGTCGCGGGATCTCAGGACGATCTCGTGTACGGCATCGGCGCCGACGGCGCGAAGCGCTGGGACTTTCGCACGGGCGGCGACGTCGACGCCGCGCCCGCCGTCGGCGACGACGGCACGATCTACGTCGGCTCGGACGACCGCAAGGTCTATGCGCTCGGCGCCGACGGCGTCCTGCGCTGGGCCTTCACGACGGGCGGCGAGGTGCGCGCGGCCGTCGCTGTCGGCAACGGCATGATCTACGTGGGCTCGTTCGACGCTCAGCTCTACGCCATTCGCCTCGACGGAACCCTCGCCTGGACCTTCCGCAGCGGCGACCGCATCGTCTCTTCGGCGCTCGTCGACGCCTCTGGCGCCATCCTGTTCGGCTCGCAGGATGACCGTCTCTATTGTCTCGAGCCCGACGGCCATCTGCGCTGGTCGATCGAGCTCGGCGGCGACGTCGACAGCTCGCCGACCCTCGCCGCCGATGGCACCATCTTCGTGGGGTCGGACGACCGCAAGCTCTACGCGCTCCGCGCGCCGAGCGCGCCCGCGCCATGAAACGAAAATGAAATGAACTCTCTCAGCAAAGCAATTCTCAGAAACGGACTCTTCAGTGGCATTCAATAAATACGATTCAGAAATCGACACGGCGGCACCGAGCTCGCTCAGGCGCAAGCTCACGGGGCGCATCAAGATTCATCCCGCGGGGTACGGCTTCGTCGTCCCCGACGACAAGTCCGAGGACGTCCACGTGTCGGCGCGCGATCGCGGCACGGCCATGGACGCCGACTCCGTCGAGATCGAGGCGTGGCCCGGCGTGCGCGGCGTCGAGGGACGCGTCGTGCGCGTCGTCGAGCGCGGCCGCGCGAAGATCACGGGACAGCTCGCCCGCGCTGGCAAGCAGACGATCCTGCAGCCCGACGACCCGCGCATCACGGGGCCCGTGAGCCTCGTCGGCAACGTCTCCTCGTCGCTCGTTGGCCAGTCGGTCGTCTGCGAGATCACGCGCTACCCCGAGGTGGCCGACGGGCCGCTCGAGGCCAAGGTGCTCAAGGTCCTCGGTGATCCCGACGACCCGCGCACCGAGGTCGAGAAGGTGCTCGCGTGCGCCGACGTCACCGAGGAGTTCCCCGACGAGGTCGCGCGCATCGCCGAGGGCATCGCGAAGAAGGTGCTCCCGAGCGAGCTCGCCGATCGCGCCGACCTGCGCCACGTCGAGTTCACGACGATCGATCCCGAGACGGCGCGCGACTTCGACGACGCCGTCGCCGTCGAGAAGCTGCCCCACGGCGGCACGCGCCTCTGGGTCGCCGTCGCCGACGTCTCGCACTACGTGCGCGAGGGCTCGCCCATCGACGTCGAGGCGCAGCGGCGCGGCGTGAGCATCTACCTGCCGAACCGCGCGATCCCCATGCTGCCCGAGCCGCTGTCGGCGCACATGTGCTCGCTCGTGCCCGAAGAGGATCGCCTCGCCATGGTCGTCCGCATGGACCTCGACAAGCACGCGCGCATGGTCGACCGCGACTTCTGCGCCGCCGTCATCCACTCGCGCGCGCGGCTCGACTATCCGGGAGTCGCGGCGGCGCTCGGCGGCGACACGCGCGGCAAGCGCAAGAAGTACGAGCCGTTCTTGCCGGCGCTGCGCCACATGGACTCGCTCGCGCGGCAGATGCGCGCGCTGCGCCAGGCGCGCGGCGCGCTCGACCTCGATCTGCCCGAGCCCAAGGTCGAGCTCGACGACGACGATCCGCGCCTCGTGCGCGCCATCAGCAAGTCGCGCCGCGATCCGGGCGAGCGCGGCGCCTACTCGATGATCGAGGAGTTCATGCTGGCGGCCAACGAGGCCGTCGCGGGCAGCTTCCACGAGCGCGGCGAGGACACGCTGTGGCGCATCCACGACGCGCCCGATCGCAGCCGCATCGAGGAGTTCGTGACGCTCGCCTCGCACTATGGGATCGCCGTCGACATCGACGAGGCGCGCACGCCGAAGGGCCTCGGGAGCGTGCTCGCGAAGCTCAAGGGGCACCCGGCCGAGAAGCCGCTGTCGTTCCAGCTGCTGCGCTCCCTCAAGCAGGCGACGTACGACGTCGTCAACGTGGGGCACTTCGGGCTCGCGTCGGCCGACTACCTGCACTTCACGTCGCCCATCCGTCGCTACCCCGACTTGATCGATCACCGCCTGCTCAAGATCCGCCTCGCGACGTTGGGCAAGCCCTCGGGCGGGTGGAAGCCGGCGACGGTGGCGCCGCCGCCGCCGCGCGAGGCGCTGCAGAAGATGGCGGCCGCCGCCTCCTTCGCCGAGCGCAACGCCATGGAGGTCGAGCGAGAGGTCACCGATCTCTACCGCGCGTTCTTCCTGCGCGATCGGATCGGCGACGTCTTCGACGGCACGATCTCGGGCGTCGCGGGCTTCGGCGTCTTCGTCGTCGTCGACGATCCGTTCGTCGAGGGCCTCGTGCGCGTGGGCGCGCTGTCGGACGACTTCTACGAGTTCGACGAGCCGACCTGCCGGCTCGTGGGGCGGCGCTCGGGGCGCGTGTTCGCGCTCGGCGACACCGTCAAGGTCGAGGTGCAGTCGGTGAGCGTCGTGCGGCGCAAGATCGACTTCGCGCTCGCGGGGCACGTCGGGCGCGAGAGCGGCCGGCCCGAGCGCGCCAAGCGCGGCCGCGAAGAGCGACGCGTCGGCGCCGACAAGCGGCGCACGAAACGTAGCGACGCGGCCACCGATAAGCGGCGCGGCGGCAAGAGGGGCGGTAGAACGAAGCGATGAGCGACACGACGGGAACGGCGAGGACGATCCGGGAGCAGCTCGAGGCCGACGAGGAGCTCGTGCTCTCGCCGTTCGCGCAGAAGAGCCGCGACTCGCGCGGCCGCGCGCGCCCCGAGCCGCCCGATCCGACGCGCCCGATCTTCCAGCACGATCGCGACCGCGTCATCCACTCGAAGGCGTTCCGGCGCCTCGCGGGCAAGACCCAGGTCTTCCTCGCGCCCGAGGGCGATCACTACCGCACGCGCATCACGCACACGCTCGAGGTCGCGCAGGTCGCGCGCACGGTGACGCGCGCGCTGCGCCTCAACGAGTCGCTCACCGAGGCCATCGTCATGGGCCACGACCTCGGTCACACGCCCTTCGGCCACGCGGGCGAGAAGGTGCTCGCGAAGCTCATGCCAGACGGGTTTCACCACGTGAAGCAGTCGATCCGCGTCGTCGAGAAGCTCGAGCGCGACGGGCAGGGGCTCAACCTGTCCGTCGAGGTGCGCGACGGCATCCTCAAGCACTCGAAGGGCAAGGGCCACATCATCTCGGACAACGCCAACCTCATGGCGATGACGCTCGAGGGCCAGATCGTGCGCATCAGCGACATCGTCGCGTACGTCAACCACGACCTCGACGACGCCGTGCGCGGCCGCATCGTCGATCTCGCGAGCGTGCCCGCCGACATCCTGAAGACGCTGGGGCCCACGCACGGGGATCGCATCGCGCGCATGGTCAGCGACATGGTGACGTCGTCGAACCTCGAGGAGAAGCGGCAGATCCGCATGAGCGACGAGGTGCTCGACGCGCTCATCGCGCTGCGGGACTTCCTCTACGAGACGGTCTACGAGCGCCCCGAGATCCGCGGCGAGTTCGAGAAGGCCCAGCGGATCATCTCGGAGCTGTGGGCGTATTTTCACGCGCACGCCGACGAGTTTCGCGCCAAGCACTGGCCGAAGGGCGTGCCCGAGTCGGACGGCCTGTCACGCGCGATCGGTGACTTCATCACGGGCATGACCGACCGCTACGCGATCCGCGTCTACGAGGAGTACTTCCTGCCGAAGCGCTGGACCGTGTTCTAGGCAGGCAAGTCCGCGTGCTGTGCGAGCGATCTCGCATGTTACATAGAATGCACGTCTCGGAAACGACGGGTTAACGCGCGCTCGACTATGGTAGTTGATGTCGGAGCCGTGAGCGCGCCGGCAAAAACCTCAATGCGTCCCGTCGGTTCTCCGCTTCGTATCGTCGTCGTCACGCTCGACCGTGGACAGAACGACGTGCGGCCCGACGCGCCCGCGACGATGCTGCGCAACCTGGGCCATCAGGTGTTCGTCGTCGGCTACGACTTCGCGGAGCTCGATCGCAAGGGTCCGCCCGCCGACATCGCCGTCGTCGAGGCGGGGCCACACCTCGAGATCGGCCGCGACGCCATCAAGCGCCTGCGCGCGCGGCCCGAGCTCGTCTCGGCGCGCGTGCTCGTGTGCGTCGAGGTCTCGCGCGTGTCGGGCCTCGATCCCGAGACGGGCGCCGACGACTTCATCCTCATGCCCGTCAACGCCGAGGAGCTCACGGCGCGCCTCGCGCAGCTGCACGCGCGCGACAAGCGCCCCGGCTCGCCGTTGCAGATCCGCTACGGCGACATGACGCTCGACTGCGAGATCCGCCAGGCCTTCATCGCGGGCGCGCCGCTCGGCCTCACGCCGTACGAGTTCCAGCTGCTGCGCTTCCTCGTCGATCGCGTGGGTCGCGTGTTCACGCGCCAGGAGCTGCTGTCGCGCGTGTGGGGTTACCGCCACGTCGGGCGCGCGCGCACCGTCGACACACACGTCCTCAACCTGCGCACGAAGATGGGCCGCCTCGGCGATCGCCTGCAGTCCGTGCGCGGCCTCGGCTACAAGCTCCTGCGCTCCGACCAGAGCCCGGGCATGGCCCTCAGCGCGGGTTAGGCCAACGCACCCCGAGCGAGCGCGGCTTCGCCGCGCGGAGCGAGCGTCGGGGGCTCGGGACCCTCTCAGGGTCCCGAGTAGCGAGTCGGGTCTGGGACGCCGGCGGTTTCGAAGCCCCGGCGTCGCAGGAGGCAGGAGTCGCACCCTCCGCAGGCGGCCCCGGTGGCGTCGGGGTCGTAGCACGAGTGGGTCA
>DATAZS010000512.1:0-3290 GCA_036271915.1 Polyangia bacterium | reverse complement strand
CGGGCAGTCGTCATTCTGGTGCGACTACGAGCTGCAGATTCCGGGTGACGGCGACTATTGGCAGGCGCTCACCGAGTGGATCCTTCGCTATCCCGAGCGAACGGGGCGTGTGGAAGATGCCGTCGCTTCGTTCGAGGTGTGGACGTTGCAGCACGACAGCCCGCCGCCGGGCGCGCGGCGCGCGACCAACGTGCAACGGCAGCGACTGATTCAGTGGCCGCCAGAGGCGCCGCTCAAGTGCGCGCTCGCGGCGCCGTAGGCGATCATCTTCGCCGCGCGCGCTCAGCGCAGGATCATCGAGTCGACGATCTGCGCGGGTGCCTTCGCGAGCACGTAGAAGCCGGGCAGGTCGGGCGTCTCGAAGGTGCCGCGCGGGTTGTCGCGCGTGATCGAGTCCTTGATCGTGATCGAGCCGCTCTTGTCGTTGCTCACGAAGAAGATCGCGCTGCCGCCTTCGTTCGCCGTGTTGTTCTCGAGCAGGCTGCTCGTGACGTGCAGGACGATCTCGTTGCCGTCGTTGTAGATGGCGCCGCCGTTGCCGCCGTTGCCGGCGTTCGCGCCGTGGCCCACGGCGGTGTTGTCCGAGAACAGTGAGTTGATGATGTTCCACGACACGCCGATGCTGCTGAGCGCGCCGCCGTTGGCGCACGAGTTGCCGAGGCCCGGCGTGCCGCCGAACGTGCTGTTGACGATCCAAACGGGCCGCGCGGGTCCTGCGCCCGCCGCCGTCAGGTAGTCGAGCTTGCGGATGGCGCCGCCGCCGAGGTCGGAGCCGAGGTCGTCGCACACGTTGTTGAAGAAGCGCGCATTGACGACCTTGAGGCTGCCGCCCTGCGCGTGGATGGCGCCGCCGCCCGCGCCGTTGTTCGTGCCGTCGGGGATCCCCGTCGCGTTGCCGTCGACGAACGTGATGTTCTGAACGACGAGCTGCACGCCCGGGTTCGTGTTGCAGTCGCCGGGGCCCGGCGGATAGACCTGCGCCTTGTCACACGTCGCCATGTAGAGGATGCGGACCTTGGCGCCGCCGCTCAGCGTGATCTTGTTGCCGCCGTCGATGACGAGCTTCGTGCCCTTGTCGTTGAACACCTTCGCCGTCTGCGTGAGGACGATCGTCGTCGGATCGAGGCCGCAGTCGAACGTGATGACGCCGCCTTTTGCAACGGCGGCCACGAACGCGTCGCCCGTGCAACCGGGCGGCGTACCCGCTCTTATAACGGTCGTGGGCGACGAGACGTCCTCGGCTTGGCCCGCGGCGGGGATCGCGGCGTGCCCGTCGGGATAGCCCGCGGGCGGATCGCCCCGCGCGTCGGGCGCGCTCTCGGCGTCGACGCCAGATGAGCCGGCCGCGCCCGCTGAGCCAGCGGCGCCCGCAGGAATCGAGGCACCGTTCGAGCCGCAGGACGCCGCCGCGAGCACGCAGGTGAGAGCGACCGAGCGCGCCAGCATCACCTCTTCAAGCTATCGCCGTTCGCGTGGCGGCCGCAACGGGCGCTCAAACGCGCCGCGCCGTCGTCGCGCGTGGCACGAGGTCGATCTCGGTGCGCGGCCTCAGTGACCGCGCCGGAGCTCGGGCGGGTGGAACCGCAGCTCGAACGCGTGCACGACGCGGTCCTCGCACGTGACGGCGCCCGTCTTCAGATCGAAGCGCTGGGGAACGGGCGTGCGGTGCTCCTGATAGACGACGTGGTAGCCACGCTCGGCCAGCACGTCCAACACCATGTCGACGGGCGTCGCGTCGGCGAAGATCGCGTTGTCGGTCTTGACGACGCACCGACCCGCGAGCGCGTGCCGCGCGATGACGGGCACGACGTGCGCCTCGATGAACGCCGCGACCTCCTTGAACCGCATCGCCTCGGCGTGCTCGTAGGCGTCGAGGCGCCGCACGAGCTCTTGCCGCGCATAGAGCGTCATCTCGGACGCGAGCGGGATGTGATGAATGATGTCGAACGTCGCCTGCCCGAGCTCGAGCGAGCTTTGGTACTGGAACTCGGCGTTGATGCTCTTCTCGACGTCGGCGAGCGGCGCGTCCGCGTTGACGAAGTGATAGTGGAAGTACCGCCGCAGGCTCGTGAGGGCCTCGAACGTCAGCTCCTTGAACGTGCGATAGCGGTTCCGCGCGAGCGTCTCGTCGACGTCGGTGGGTCGCAGCTCCATGAGCGTGCCCACGCCCGTGCGGCGCACCTTCTCGTTGTGCGCGCTGATCTCGCGGCCACGCCCGAGCTGCCGCTCGACCGACGTCTGTTCGCCGACGAACAGCACGGTGATGCGGAAGATGGGGCGGCGGAACCGCTTGCCCATGGGCGTGCCCCAGTACGTGGCGCGCAGCTGCATGATCTGGTCGTGCAGCAGCTTGACGGCCTCGGCCTGCACCTTCGTGCGCGGGAAGCCGTCGACGACGACGCCCGTCTGGTACGCGGGCTCTAGCAGCTTGCGCAGCAGCGCCTCGATGACCTCGCGGTCGCCCACGAATTGCCCGCGATCCTTGAGCGCGCGCATCTCAGGCGTGTCCAGCAGATCGCTCACGACGATGGGGGGCGCCGTCAGGCCGCGCTCGCGCAGGATGAAAGGCGTGTTCGTGCCCTTGCCAGATCCGGGCGCGCCGCCGAGCCACATGATCTCCTTCGGGAAGACCATGTTCTCGAGCCCACGCTCCTGCACGAGCCGGCTCCAGATCTGCCCGAAGATCAGCGGCGCGTCTTTGATCTCGAGCTCGGGCGACGGCGCGCGGCCGGCGCCGTCGGCGGCCTCCGTGGGCGGTGACTCTGAATCGGACATGTGGAGGCCAGATTAGAGAATCGCGCCGCGCTTGGGGCGGGAAAGTCGAGCCGGCGCCCGAATCAGAGCGACCAGTCGACGCGCGCCGTGGGCGGGCGCCCACTTGGCGGCCGCGATGCCAAGAGCTCGGCCTCAGGGGCTCCCGGGTATTACAGGATAGCTCGCCGTGCAGGCCGGTACGTACGTGCCATTCTGCTGAAAAAATAGACAGGTTTGCGCCGACGTTGGAGCGTCATTGATGGGGTTTATCACGATGCTATATGGTCGGCGTGATGCTGGTACTGGAGTGAAAAAATGATCCGTGTACGAAGTGCCTTGATACGTTCGTATGCTGGCGACGGCCATAGCCGGACAATTGTAGATGAGTTCGCCAGTTGCAATTCCCTGCTTCATTCCCAGTTTAAGTGAGCAATTGATACATGTGATTAGCGACGCACAGTCGGGTGCCACGGCGCTGCCGTTCGCTTCCGTGCTCTTGTCGAATGCTCCTCCGTGACAACCGCCAAGAACGGCCG
>DATAZS010000511.1:0-3812 GCA_036271915.1 Polyangia bacterium | reverse complement strand
TCGAAGAGCTCGCGCTCGGCGGAGGCGAGCTCGACCTCGACGTAAGGCACGATCTCGCCCGCGCACTCGCCCTCGGCCATGTCGGAGATCGAGTACTCGCGCGGATCGCCCCAGTCGCTGTAGTAGCTCGGATCTTGATCGTAGGTCGGCACGGCCTGCAGCTCCTCGACCATGGCGCGGATCGTCTTCTTGCCGATCCTGTTCGCGAAGTCGGCGAAGGTCTCTTCGCCCACGCGCTCCTTCGCGAAGCGCTCCGTGAGGCGCTGGACGATCTCGGGGACGCGCTTGCTGGGCACGGCGCCGATCGCGAGGCCGTACGAGCCGGCGTTGTTCGTCCACTGCCCGCCCACGACGAGCTGGAAGTGCGGCACGCGCCGCCCGCCGACATTGCGCGAGACGCCAAGGAAGCCGAGGTCGGCGACGTGGTGTTGCCCGCACGAGTTGAAGCAGCCCGACGCCTTGATGTGCAGGTGCTTGGCGTTCGGGTCCTGGTCGAGGCCCGACTTGCGGATGTGGCGCGTGAGCTCGGCCGCGAGCGCGCGCGACGACGAGATGCCGAGCTTGCACGTGTCGGTGCCGGGGCACGCCGTGATGTCGCTGATCGTCGAGGCGCCGCCCGTCGCGAGGCCGATCTTCACGAGCGCCTCGTAGAACGCGGGCAGGTCGGCCTCGCTCACCCAGCGCAGCAGCAGGTTCTGCTCGACGGTCGTGCGCAGGGCGTCACCCGTGTATTTGCGCGCGACGTCGGCCAGCGCGCGCGCCTGCTCGGACGTCAGATCGCCGAGCGGCAGCATGATCGTCGCCATGACGTACCCGGCCTGGCGCTGCGGGACGACGTTGGACGCGCGCCACGCCTCGAAGGCGATCGGATCGACGCCGGCGGCGTACGCCGGGGGCAGCGTGCCCGCGGGGCGAATGGGCTTCTCGTCGGTGGCGTGCAGGTCGGCGAGGAACGCCGTCCAGCGCGGATCGGGCCGCAGCTTGGCGCGTTCTTCCCACACGAGGCGCTTCGTCTCGTCGATGCCGAGCTTCTTGACGACGAACTTGAAGCGCGCGCGCGCGCGGTTGGCGCGCTCGCCGAGGCGCGCGAACACGCGGCTCATGGCCTGCGAGATGGGCAGCAGCTCCTCTTCGGGCAGGAACTCGTCGAACACGAGCGCGTTCTGCGGCACGGCGCCGAGGCCGCCGCCCACGACGAGCTCGAAGCCGCGCTTCGTCTCGCCGTCGACCACGCGCGTGCGCGCGATGGCGCCGAGATCGTGGAAGTTCGTGACGCCGCACGCGCTTTCCTTGCAGCCCGAGAACGCGACCTTGAACTTGCGTCCGAAGTCCTGCGTGTCGTCGTGGCCCAGCAGAAAAAACGTCAGCGCGTTCGAGTAGGGCGTGACGTCGAACGCCTCCGTGTTGCAGACGCCCGCGTACGGACACTGGGTCACGTTGCGCACGGTGTTGCCGCAGGCCTCGCGCGTCGTGATGCCCACGGAGGCGAGGCGCCGCTGCAGGTCGGGCGTGTCCTCGATGTGCACGAAGTGCAGCTGGAAATCCTGGCGCGTCGTCACGTGCAGGATGCGGTCGGAGTACTCCTCTGCGCAGGCCGCGAGCTCGTCGAGCTGGTCGCACGTGAGGCGGCCGAACGGGATCTTGATCCGCTGCATGCCGGGCGCGTCCCACATCGTCGCCGGGCCCTTCGTGATCTCGCCCGACGGGTACGCGATCGACTGCGTCGTCTGGCCGTCGTGGCGCTGCCCGTTGTCGTAGCGCTGGCCGTACGCCCCACGGCGCAGGCGCGTCTCGGCGAACAGCTTCTCCTCGATCTTCAGCTTCTTGCGCAGCTCGATCTGCGTCTCGAAGATGTCGATCTCGCGGCCCCACGCCTCGGGGATGCGCGCGCCCAGCGACGCCTTCCAACTCTTGTTGGACGGCTTGTTGGAGGGATTCGAGGAGGGGTCGTCGGAGGTCTTCGTCGTTTGGCTCATCTGGTCGTGTTTCCGCCGTGGGGAGGGCCACTTTATGCCACGGATCGCGGCGGTTTCGCCGCCCCTTTGCCCTCCTAACCCTGCGCCCCGCCCGCGTCCGTGTCTGTCCTATATACTAGACACGTGTCCGGCGCGCTAGGGTGCAGGCGTCAGAGGCAGCCGATGCGAGCGGCGTCGAGGGCGACGTCGTCGAACCACAGCGTCATGGCCTGGCCCGCGTACGACTCCCAGCCCAGCGCGAAGTCGGCGAGGGCGGGGCGCCAGTCGGCGCGGCGCAGCCACTGATCGTCGACGTCGGCGGTCGGCGTCGCGTCGAGGTGCAGCCCCGCGATCTCGGCGCCGTCGACCCAGGTCCGCATCGTGCCCGCGCGCTCGTCGATCGTGAGCTCGATGCACAGCCATCGCCCCGTGGGCAGCGGCTCGCTGAGCGCGATGCCGGCGGGGCTGAGGGCGGGCAGCGTCGCGTCGTCCGACTCGCGGTTCCACATGAGGATCGCGGACTGGCCGCCCATGCGCAGGTGCTTGCCACCGTCGGCCGTGTCCTTCATCGCGAGGAAGGTCACGTGCCCGTCGCCGAGCGCGTCGGTGAGTCGCACGTAGAAGCGGCCCCACACGACGGGCCCCAGCTTCGCGATGACGTCGGCGTTCGTGAAGAAGATGTGGTTCGAGTAGCCGCCTTGGCCCGTCACCTTCACGGAGCGCGCGCCCGAGTGGTGTTGACCGTCGTCGACGGCGAGCGCGCCCGTGCCCGTGACGTCGGGCGCGCCGACGGTCCACTTCGTCGAATCGGGCGGCCCGCCCACGGCGGCGCGCTCGAAGTCGTCGCACAGCGCGAGCGTCGCGCAGGCGCGCGCGCCGTCGGTTGGCGCGGACGCTTCGGGGCTCGTCGTCGCGTCGAGAATCGCTTCGACGTTCGCGTCGACGTTCGCGTCGACGTGGCCCGCGGGCGTCGGTGACTCTCGCGCGGCGTCGGTCACCGGCGCGCCCGCGTCGGTCTTCGTGCGAGTCTGCGCGCACGCCGCGAGCGAGAGCGCCGCGACGGCGAGCGAACGCACGCTGCTAGAAGATGATTGCACCCGTGATGCCGAGGACCTTGTCGGCGTCCGGTGTTTTGACGTCCGAACAGTCGTCGGAGGTGGCGCACTGTTGGGCTTGAGTGAACGAGCGTGCCTCGAAGCTCACGAGGCCGCCGATCGAGACGGCGCGCGAGATCGATGCGAAGGCGCCGGCGTTGACGCCGTAAACCCATCCGTGGCCTTTGAACAGGGTCGAGCCCCCGGCGTCGTACTCGTATCCCATGACGCCGAGCTTCGGTCCCACGACGAGCTCGAGGTTGCCGCTGTGCACGTGAAACAAGGGGCTGAGCGCCAGGTCAGCTTCGATCTCACTGACGTCGGCGTTCGAGGAGTTCTTCTGATTGAGGGCGTCGATCGTGAGCTCGCCGTTGATCGAGAATTGATCGTTGACCCGGCCGCCCATGATTGTGCCGATCCGGAACCCGACGTCGTAGTTGTTTCCCGTCGCGCCTTGGAGGGAGTTGACGCCGAGGTATACGAGCCCGAGGAACCCGGGCTTGCCCGTGGGCGGGGGCGGCGCGGGCCGTGAATAGTAGCCCGGAGGGTAGGCGTAGCCGGGGGGCGGGTAGCCGGGCTGCTGCGGGTAGCCGGGCGGCGGATACCCGGGCTGCTGCTGCGAGTAGCCGGGAGGCGGGTAGCCGGGTTGCTGCTGCGGATAACCGGAGGGCGGGTACGCCTGCTGCGGGTAGCCGGGAGGCGGGTAGCCGGGAGGCGGGTAGCCGGGCTGCTGCTGCGGATACCCGGGCTGCTGCTGCGGATA
>DATAZS010000510.1:0-8915 GCA_036271915.1 Polyangia bacterium | reverse complement strand
ATCGAGCTGCTGCCGCTCGCCGACAACGCGAGCGGGCACCTGTTCAGCTTCCAGTTGATGGCGCAGGCGGCCTATTTTCGGCAGAGCGTCGCCGAGGTCCCCGTCGAGGCGGACTACCACGCGGAACACCACTCGATCCCGCTCGGTCAGGCGGCGACGTACGCGTTCGGCAACGTGGCGTGCCTCGCGCGGTACCTGCTCGCGCGGGCGGGCGTGTACCACTCGACGATCTTTCCGAGGCGCGCGGCTTGACCGTGTGCGGGGCGTGCGGCGGCGGCGCGCTCGAGCCCGTCGTGTCGTTGGGCGCCATGCCCCACGTCAATACGTTCCTGACCGCCGATCGCGTCGCCGAAGAGGAGAGGTCGCCGCTCGACGTCTACTTCTGCCCGAGTTGCACGCTCGTGCAGCTCTCGCCCGTCGTCGATCCACGTCGGCTCTTCACGGAGTACGCCTACCTGACGTCGACGGCGCGCACGACGGTCGCGTACTTGGCCGACCTCGCGACGGCGCTCGTGCGGGGCTTCGGTCTCAGCGCGTCCTCGCGCGTGCTCGAGATCGGGTCGAACGACGGGACGTTGCTCGGTCAGCTCCGCGGCGTCACGCCGCACGTCCTCGGCATCGACCCGGCGCGCAACGTCGCCGCGCGCGCCGAGGCGGCGGGCGTTCGAACGATCGTCGACTTCTTCTCGTCACGCACGGCGATCGCGATCGAGGGTGAGCACGGGCCGTTCGATCTCGTGCTCGCGCTCAACGTGGTGGCGCACACCCCGGACTTCGTCGACCTGCTCGCGGGCGCGCGGCGGCTGCTCGCGCCGGGCGGCCGCTTCGTCATGGAGTGCGCCTACGTGCTGCCGACGATCCTCGCGGGCGAGATCGACACGATCTATCACGAGCACGTCTACTGCTTCTCGTTGCGCGCGCTCGCGAGCGCCGCCGCGCGCGTGGGCCTCACGGTCGTCGACGCCCGCGAGATCGCCGTGCAAGGTGGCTCGTTGCGGGTCGTGATGCAGCCCCTATCGTTCCACAACGAGATCGACGCGGGCGTCGCGGCGCTCTTGCGCAAGGAGCACGACGCCGGGCTGCACCTCGGCGCGACCTACGCGCCAGTCGCAGCGCGCGCGCGCACGCTGCGCGACGACCTGCGCGCCGGGCTCGACCGGCTGCGATGCACGGCCGACGTCGTCGTCGGGTTGGGAGCGCCCGCGCGCGGCGTCGTGCTCATGAACCACTGCGGCCTCACGCGGGCCGATCTCGACTTCGTGGTCGACGACACGCCCCTCAAGCAGGGCAAGGTCGTGCCCGGGTGCCACATCCCCGTGTTCGACTGGACCCGCATCGAGAAAGACGGGAACATCGCGGCGCTCATGTTGTCCTGGAACTACCGCCGCGAGGTGCTCGACAAGCTCCGCCGCCGCACGACGAACGCGCGCGTCCTCGTGCCTCTTCCCACGATGGAAGAGGTGCGCGTTGCGTGAGCGTTCGGCGCGTCGATGACCGCGGGGCCGCTCGAACGTCTGCGGACGCGCTTGGCCGCGGCGTCCGAATGGCGGTTGTCGCTGGCGCTGTTCGTGATCGCGTTCACCGTGCGCGCGATCTACCTCGCGGAGATCTCGGGCACCGAGGTCGCGCGCGTGCTCGTGGGAGACGCCACGGCGTACGAGGCTTGGGCGCGCGAAATCCAGCGCGACTGGATCGGCCGCGAGGTCTTCTATCAGGCGCCGCTATATCCCTACTTCCTCGCGGCGCTCCACGCGCTTTTCGGGCCGAGCCTGTTCGTCGTGCGTCTCGTCCAAACCGTGCTGGGCGCCGCGTCGTGCGTGCTGCTCGCGGGGGCGGGGCGCCGCATGTTCGCATCGCGCGGCGTCGGCTACGGCGCGGGGGTGCTGCTCGCGCTCTACGGTCCCGCGCTCTTCTTCACAGGTCTCGTACACAAGACCGCGCTCGATCTGTTCTTCACGACGGCCGCGCTCTACGCCGTCGCGCGCGTCGAGGTGGATGCGCCGCCGCGCCGCCTTTGGCTCATTCTCGCGGGCGTATCGCTCGGGTGCCTCGCGCTCACGCGCGAAAACGCGCTCGCGTGGCTGCCGCTGCTCGCCGTCTGGTTCGCGTGGCGGCGGGGCGTTCGCGCGCTCGCGCCGTTTCTCCTCGGCGCCGCGCTCGTGCTCGGTCCGGTCGCCGCGCGCAACGCCGCCGTGGGCGGGCGGCCGTTCATCACGACGTCGCAGGGAGGCGTCAACTTCTACCTGGGCAACAACGCGGACACCGACGGCACGTACGCGCCGCTGCGCTTCGGTCACGGCAGCTTCGCGCAGGAGCGCCAAGACGCGATCGAGCTCGCCGAGCGGGCCACGGGACGCAAGCTCGCGCCCGGCGAGGTCTCGAGCTACTGGTCAGGCCGCGCGCTCGACTGGATCTCGGCGCATCCGGGCGATTGGCTGAAGCTGCTCGCGCGCAAGTGGCTCCTCGTGTGGAACGACCACGAGATCGCCGACTCCGACGAGCCCATCGTCTATCGCGACGCCTCGGTCATCCTGCGCGTGACGTCCTTGCTCTCGTTCGGCGTGCTGTGTCCGCTCGCGCTCGTCGGCATCGTCGCGACGTGGTCCGCGCGCCGTCGCGTGGGCGTGCTCGCGCTCATGTTGCTCGTGTCGGCGGCCAGCACGGCGGCGTTCCTCGTGTTCGCGCGCTACCGCGCACCCATGATCCCGCTGCTCGCGCTGTTCGCCGCCGCGGGGATCGCGCACCTCGTGGCCGCATCGCGCGCGCGGCAGCGGCGGCTCGTCGCGATCTACGCGGGCCTCGTCGTCGCGGCCGTCGTCGTGACGCGCGTTCCCTTGGGCGAGGAGCCGCACCCGCGCGCGACGGTCCGCTACAACCTCGGCGTGACGCTCGAAGGCGAGGGTGAAACGGAGCGCGCCGCGGAGAGCTACCGCACCGCGATCGTCGACGCGCCGACCTTCGCCGAGGCGCGCGTCAACCTCGGCTCGCTGCTCGCGCGCGGCGGCGATCTCGCGGGCGCGATCACGCAGGAGACCGAGGCGCTGCGCCTGCGGCCCGACGATCCGACGGCGCACACGATCCTCGGCAATGCCTTGCTGCAGTCGGGCCGCTTCGACGACGCCGAGGCGCACTATCGCGCGGCGCTACGCCTCGATCCCGAGCTCCCGTCCGCGCAGGACGGGCTCGCTGCTGCTCAGGATCTCCGGCGGCGCTAACCGTCGAGCAGCGCCTCGACGCGCAGGATCTTGTTGAGCGAAGACGCGGCCTGCGCGTGGTCCATCGCGGCGAAGACGTGCGACTGCTCGACGGCGAAGCGCTCGGGGTGCTGCTCGAGCAGCGCGATGTAGTGGGAGAAGAAGCGCTCGGCCGGCACGGCGCCCTTCGCGACGAGCGCGTGGCGCACGACGGCGTGCAGCGCGAAGCGTCCGGGCGCCGGCTCCTGGACGAGGCGCCAGCGGCGCAGCGCCGCGAGGGCCGAGCGCGGCGCGCGCGCGAGCTTCAAGATGGACGCCGCGTCCATGTGATCACCGGGCGAGCTCGCGAGCACGACCAGGGCGCGGCGCGCGTCGGGCTTCAAGCGCGCCCAGGCCCACTCGACGAGCAGGCGCACCTCGGCGACGTCGTCCTCGTGGTCCATGACGCGCACGCGCTCGATCCCCTCGGTGACGAGCCACGCGCGCAGCGCCGCGGGCGTCGTGGCGCGCGTCGTGACGAGCGCGTCGGCGATGTCGAGCGCGAGCGGGTTCCAGCGCAGCAGCCCCGTGAGCGCGCTCACCGACGGGAAGGCGTTGCGGCGCGCGTGGATGAGCGGCGCGATCACGGGGAAGATCGCCATGCCCGACAGCAAGCACCGGCGCGCCGTCAGCAGCCACGTCACGGGCGTGCCGTCGAGCGCGCCCAGGAACCGCGCCATCGCGCGATCGTTCTCGTGGTTGTCGAGAATGATCAGCATCGGGCCGCGCGCCTCGAGCGCGCCGCGCACGCTGTCGACGAGCGGCTCGCGCGGCGCGTTCAGCCGCAGTGCCACCATCTGCAGCAGCGTGCGGTGGTCCCAGTTGCCGACGCGGAACCACTCGACGCCGCCCGCGAACCGTCCGCGCAGCCGGTGCGCGAGGGCGGCGGCAAGCACGGACTTGCCGCTGCCGCCGCCGCCGACGAGCGCGAGCCGCGTGAGCCGCCCGCTCGTGAGCGCGGCCTCCAGGGTCTCGAGCTCGGTGCGCCGCCCTTTGAGCCGGGGCGGCGGCGGCAGATCGAAGCGCGTGCGCGACATGGCGCGCACTCTAGCCGACTCGTACGCACAAATGGCGCGCACATAACGCGGCCACCACCACCTCGCGACCTGCGGTCGCGACCGCTAACGTCGGCGGCGCGCGACGGCGAGGCCGAGCAGCGCGAGCACCGTCAGGCCGAGCGAAGCCGGGCCCGGGCGTCCGCCGAGCGCGCAGCCCGCGTTCGACGTGCTGGCGCTGCCCGAGCCGGCCGCCTGCGGATCGGCGCCCGTCGTCGTCGTGCCACCGCCGTGCGTGCCCGCGGCGCCCGTCGTCGTCGTGGGCGTGCCCGTCTTGTCACCCGTGTTGGTGGCCTCGCCCGGTGACAGGTAGCCGCCGCCTGGCGGCGTGCAGACCAGCGTCGTCGCCGGAGGCGTCGTGCCCGACGGAGCGGGCTCGCCGGGAGCGATCGCGCTCGAGTTGCTCGCGGCGCCGCCGTCGCTCGCCGTCGCGGGACCGGACGTCACCGTGCTGCCGTCCAACGCTTGCGACGCGCAGGTCCACGCCGCGGGGCAGTCGGTGGTCGTCGCGCACGTCTTGATCTTCGCCTGGCAGTAGCCGGGGAAGGTGGTCGTCGTCGTGCACGTGTCGTGAGGGGCGCTGCCGCCGTCGACGGCAGGCACAGGCATATTGGGCTCGCTCGCTGCCGCGCCACCCGCGTTCGAGGTTCCGCCGCCGCCGGCGCAAGCGCCGCCCACGCTCGGCATGCACGTGAACCCGTCGCCGCAGTCCGCGTCGACGTTGCAGGGGAGCGCGGATTTGTATTCGCAGAACGAGATCGAATGACCCGAGCACACCGTCGATGGCACCGGATCACACTTCGTCCCCGCGGCGCACGCGCCGGCTGTCTCGCCGCATGACTCGGTCGATGTGTGACAGACCATCCCGACGCCACAGTCTCCGTCGGTCGTACACGAAGCGGGAACGCACAGATACTGGTCGGTCGGCGCGCCGGCGTCGATGGCGGAGGTGCCTGCGTCGACGGCGGGGGCGATCGGGTCGGCCACGGCACATGGCGCGTCCAGGGGGCAGTCCGCTTTGGCGGGCGCGGGCGCGGTCACGGGCTCTACGCTCGGCGCCGTCACGCACGTGAAGCCTTTTCCGCAGTCCATGTCGCCGCACGTGGCGGCGCGCGCGCGTGGCGCGGCGACGATCGCGACGGTGAAACATCCGATGGCCAGGGTCAGCAGACGCGGCTTCGAAAACGACATGTCAGCTCCGATCGTAAGGGAGGAGAGGGCGGGGGCGCCTCCGCCTGATGAGCACGGGATGTGCCAACGTCCCCGACGTACGGAAGCTCGCGATTTCGCGCGGGCGCGCACCGACGGAATCAGATTCCTGATGCGCGCGCCGCGTGGCGCTCCGTCTTCCTGAAGGCGCCGGCGCTACTTCTTTTGCGGCTTCGGCATGAGCAGCGGCACGCCGTTCTTTTCGCGCACAACGAGGCTCGCGCCGTCCTTGCACGCGCCGGCGATGGTCTTGCCCTCGGCGCTCTTGCCCTCGATCTTGCCGGCCTCGATCGTCGTCGTCGCGTGGGCGCGCACCTGCTGGTTGGGTGAGTTCCCCGACTCGACGACGAACGTGTACGCCGTCTCGTTCGTGACGACGCAGCTCGCGCGGGCCGGTGGGCTCAGCAGAGTCACGCCGAGCGCGGACACCAAGAACCATCCCGCTTTTGCCATTTCGATCTCCTTCCCCCTGAGTCTCCGCGACGTGCGCGATTTAGCCACGCGCGTCGCGTCGGGAAAGCGACCGCCGCGGGCTAGAGACGCTTGGCTGTCTCGACGAGGTGCTCGGGCGTGATGCCGAGCTCCTTCATGACGGTCGCGCCGGGCGCCGAGAGGCCGAAGCGATCGATGCCGACGACGGCGCCGTCGAGGCCGACGTAGCGCGCCCACGTCGACGTCACGGTCGCCTCGATGGCGACGCGCTTGCGGCAGCTCTTCGGGAGCACCTCGTCGCGGTAGGCCTGGGGCTGGCGATCGAAGCGCGCGAAGCAAGGCATGCTGACGACGCGCGTGCCGGGCCCGAGCGTCTTCGCGGCGACGAGCGCGTGCTGCAGCTCGCTGCCTGCAGACAGCAGGATCGTGTCGAGCGCCGCCGTCTCCTTCTTCGCGATGTAGCCGCCCTTGAACGCGCCCTCGCGCCGCGTGGCGACGGGGATCTCGCTCAGCAGCGGCACGTTCTGCCGCGACAGCGCGAGCAGCGTCGGCCCGTCGGTGCGATCGAGCGCCGCGACCCACGCGCCCGCCGTCTCCTCGGGATCGGCAGGGCGAATGACGTCGAGGTTCGGGATCACGCGCAGGCCGGGGATCGTCTCGACGGGCTCGTGCGTGGGGCCGTCCTCGCCGACGCCCACGCTGTCGTGCGTGAAGACGTAGATGACGGGCAGGTGGCTGAGCGCCGCGAGGCGGATCGCGGCGCGGCAGTAGTCGGCGAACACGAGGAACGTCGCGCCGCTCGGCCGGAAGATGCCGTGCGCCGCGATGCCGTTCATGATCGAGCACATGCCGTGCTCGCGGATGCCGAAGCGGATGTTGCGGCCCGTGCGGTGCCCGACCTTGAAGTCGTCGTTGCCCGCCTTCAGATCGCCGATGTAGTTCAGCGTCGAGCCGTAGAGGTCGGCGCTGCCGCCGATGAGCAGCGGCACCTTGGCGGCCAGCGGCTGCAGCACGTCCTGCGCCGCCTTGCGCGTCGCGATCTTCGTGTCGGCCGCGAACTCGGGGATCGCCTTCAGCAGCGTCGCCGCGTCGGGCGTGCGCGCCTTCGTGTCCTTGGGCAACGTGTGCGAGTAGGCGCGCGAGACGGCGAGCTGCTCGGCGAGGGCGGGGTTCGCGCTCTTCCACGCGTCGAAGGTCTTCGTCCACGCGTCGTAGGCGGCGTCGAGCTCCTGCTTGTGCTCCGCGAAGAACGCGTTCACCTCGGGCGAGACGTAGTAGGGCTCGGGCGGCAAGCCCAGGTTCTTGCGCGCCTCGGCGGCGAACTTCGCGCCCGCCTCGCCGTGCGCCTTCTGTGTGCCCTCGACCTCGGGGATCCCCTTGCCGATGAGCGTCTTGGCGATGATGAGCTGCGGCTTGCCGCTGCCGGCGTTCTTCGCGCGCTCGAAGGCGGCCAGGAACGAATCCATCTCGTGGCCCGCGATGGTTTGCACGTCGAAGCCGAGCGCCTCGAAGCGCTTCGCGGCGTCGAGGCTCTGCGTCTCGACGGCCATGGCGTCGAGCGTGACGGCGTTCGAGTCGTAGATGAGGATGAGGTTGTCGAGCTTCTGGTGGCCCGCGAACTCGACGGCCTCGAGCGCGACGCCCTCCTGCATGCAGCCGTCGCCCGCGAGGCAGACGATGTGGTGATCGAAGATCGCGTGGTCCTTCGTGTTGAAGCGCGCCTCGGCCATCTTGGCGGCCATGGCCATGCCGACGGAGTTCGCGATGCCCTGGCCGAGCGGCCCCGTCGTCACCTCGACGCCGTCGGGCGCGTGCATGAGCTCGGGGTGCCCCGGCGTCTTCGAGCCGAGCTGCCGGAAGCGCTTGATCTCGTCGAGCGTGATGTCGTGGTAGCCCGAGAGGCACAGCCACGAATAAAGGAACATCGAGCCGTGACCCGCCGACAGGATGAAGCGGTCGCGGTTCAGCCACTCGGGGTGCGAGGGCGAGTGCACGAGCGCGTGGCCGAACAGCACGGCGCCCATCTCGGCGCACCCGAGCGGCAATCCGAGGTGGCCGCTCTGGCTCGCGTGCACGGCGTCGATGGCGAGGCCACGCGCGATCGTCGCGGCCTTGGAGAGAATGTCTTGGGGGAGCGTCTTCGCGGTCATGGCGGGGAACCTTATCAGGGGCTCCGCGGCGCGACCACCGGATCCCGCGCGTTTCAGCGGTTGACGAGGCTCATGTCGGGGTAGCGATCACCCGTGGCCGCGCCGTACGGCAGCGCCGCGGCGATCGACTGCAGCTCGGCGGGCTGAAGGCGGATCGCAGACGCCGCGACGTTCTCTTCGAGGTATTTGCGGCGCTTCGTGCCGGGGATCGGCACGACGTCGGTGCCCTGCGCGAGCACCCACGCGATCGCGAGCTGGCCCGGCGTCACGCCCCGCGCGGCGGCGAGCTCGCGCACCTTCGTGACGAGCTCGAGGTTCTTCGCGAAGTTGTCAGCTTGAAAGCGCGGCAGGACGGCGCGGCGATCGGTCGCGTCGAACTTCGTGTCGGCCGAGAACGCGCCCGTGAGCGCGCCGCGGCCGAGGGGGCTGTACGCGACGAAGCCGATGCCGAGCTCGCGCACCGTCGCGAGCAGCTCGCCCTCGGGATCGCGCGCCCACAGCGAGTACTCGGTCTGCAGCGCGCTGATGGGGTGCACGGCGTGCGCGCGCCGGATCGTCGCGGGCGCGGCCTCGGACAATCCGAGGTAGCGCACCTTGCCGGCCTTCACGAGCTCGGCCATCGCGCCCACGGTGTCTTCGATGGGCGTCTTCGGATCGACGCGGTGTTGATAGTAGAGGTCGATGACGTCGACGCCGAGGCGCTTCAAAGACGCGTCGCAGGCGGCGCGCACGTAGGCGGGGCTGCCGTCGATGCCGAGGAACGTGCCGTCGGGCTTGCGGACGTGACCGAACTTCGTCGCGAGCACGACGCGCTCGCGCCGGCCGCGCAGCGCCTT